>NZ_CACVRB010000012.1:0-33366 GCF_902756455.1 Candidatus Avelusimicrobium caledoniensis
TCAAACATGTAAATTTTCTTCTCCGATTTGGCGCTTTTTGTAAACGGTGCTAAAGGGGCGGATAAACAACAAAAATATTACAGAATAACACGAAGTCCCCCTCGCAAAAGATAACATCATCAGCTTACAGAGGTTCAAGGCCTCATGCCTGCCCGGCAAGGGCCTTGACAAATCAAAAAAAAAAACGATAATAAAGGGACGCGAAAAAATAAATACTAATTTGTCATTCCGTACTTGATACGGAATCTCACCGCTTTCTAAAACGGCAACAAGGTGAGATCCTGAAACGAGTTCAGGATGACAATAGAATATTAAGGAGGAATTTATGCAAAAAGAAAATCAGAAAATGTCATACCGCAAGGCCGCCCCGTTATATCCCGGATTACAAATCTCCGGGATGACGAACGGGGCGAGCGCATTTACGCTTATTGAACTATTAGTTGTTGTGTTAATCATCGGCATTTTGGCGGCGGTGGCCGTACCGCAGTATGAAAAGGCCGTTTGGAAAAGCCGCGCCGCCAATTTACGCACGCTCTTAAGCAGTATTGCTACTGCGCAACAAGCATATTTTTTGGCTAATGGAACTTATCCGACTACTTTTGAAGAATTGACCATAGACTTAAATAATCTAACCGCAGCCAGCCGCCCGCCTTTATCCGGAGAGTATGGGATCTCATCGGAAGATATGACACGGTATAACGATTTATTTGAAATAGTTTTATTTCCAAACGGAGTAATTTCCTATTTCAGAACCGGAAAATATAAAGGGTGTGGACTGATGGTAAACTTTCAAACAGGCGAATGGGAATGCCGAGAATGGTATACATATTATACAGGTGCGGCCGGCGGGTTCTGCCAAAAAGTTATGCAAGCCGGTGCCTTGGAAAGCAATCAAGGTAACGTACGCGCGTACCCCTTATAACACAAAACACCCCGGGCTTTCGGCCCGGGGTGTTTTCATTGAGTTGTATATCTATTACGTATAACTTTCCAAATACGTGTGCAAGCCCTCTTTTTTCGCTTGCGCCACACCGGCTGAATATAATTCTTCGGCTTTTTCCGTTTGGCCGAGCGCATACAAGACTTGCGCGAGCGACAATTTCGTCAAAATCTGTCCGCGTTTTTCATCGGAATTATCAAAAAGCACTTGCGCTTCTTGCAAATCTTCCAATGCGTCTATCATTTTATTTTTGCGGCGCAACACATCGGCCCGGCCCCATTTTACAAACCCCAAGTCCACCGTATCATGGATAGAGGAGTAGAGTTTATCGGCCACGTTGTAATGGCGCAGGGCCTCGGCGTATTTACCTTGTTGGCGAAGTCCGTTTGCCATGCCGCAATGCGTATACGCGTTGCCAAACACGTCTTGCGTGTGTTTAAAAATCTTCTCGGCGAGTTTGTAATTTTTAACACACTCGTCAATTTTTCCGCAAATGCGGCTGATGCCCGCCAACCCACAATACCCATACGCCTCGTTAATTTTGTCGTGAATTTTTTTGGCCAGCGCGATAGATTTTTTAAACTGCAAAATACCTTCTTCAAAGTGACCCTGAAGACGGAAAATCCCCCCTTTGGCCCAGTGAATAAAACTCATCCCGGCGTAATCTTTATTTTGCGTGTAAGCGGCAAGCACCGTGTCCAAAAGTTCCAGTGCATCGTCTAATTTTCCCCATGCGCGAAGTGCCATACCCATTTCTTGCATGGCACGCACGATGTAATCGTCATATTCCAGTTCGCCGGCCATTTGGAAAGTTTCATCCGCCAGTTCATACGCCGCGGCGGCGTGCCCGAGCGTGCGGTAACAGGCCGACATCGCCAGTAAAATATCCATGCGTTCTTCTAATACATCGGCGATTTTGAGTCCTTTGGCGTACGTCAGCAAGGCCGTTTCAAAATTGCCTAGTTGCCGCTCGGCCTCGCCTTGCAAAAACCACGCTTGCGCGTCTTTAGTGCGTTGTTTTTTTAAAATTGTAAGCGCGCGGGCGGGCTCATTTTTTTCTAGCAACTCATAAATTTCTTCCATGTCCAATTTTGCCATAGCACTCTCCTATTTTAAATGTTTTTTGATTTCGTTTAACGTGTCATCCAAGTCGTAGGGTTTGGGAATAAAATAGTCTGCCCCCGCTTCTTTGGCGCGCTCTTGCGATTCCGGGTCCGACAGGGTGGACATAATAATTACCGGGATACGCCACGTGTCGTTATCCGTCTTTAATAATTTACATACTTCAAATCCGCTTAATTTGGGTAACATCAAATCAAGCAAAATCAGATCGGGCTTTTCCGCCTTGGCTAGCGACACCCCTTCCACCCCGTTTTGCGCCCAAAAAACCTCTATACCCTCTACTTTCAGCGCACCCGAAAGTGCCGTCCCCAATACTTTGGAATCTTCAATCATTACAATTTTTTTCATACTTAAATTTCTTTGCACTCTTGTCGGTAAATTTCAACAGCTTGCGTATAATCGTGGGCGTTTTTCATAATAGCATTGACTTCATCTTCTTCCAAACGGCGTATAATTTTAGCCGGAACGCCCATCACAAGCGAGCCGGCGGGAATATTTTTCCCGGCGGGTACGACCGCGCCCGCACCGATAATGCAGTTGGGGCCGATTTCGCTTTCCATGACTACCGCGTTCATCCCGATTAAACAATTATCACCGATTTTACTGCCGTGCACAATGGCCCCGTGCCCCACGCTCACGCCTTTGCCGATCACAGCCGGCATGCCGTAATTGACGTGTACACACGCATTGTCTTGGATATTGGAATTATCGCCAATTTCAATGCCCGCAATATCGCCGCGCAATACCGCACACGGCCAAACAGATACGTTTTCCCCCAGTTTTACATCGCCGAGAATTACCGCCGTCTTATGCACAAAGCTACTGGCAGGCACGTGCGGGGTTTTGTCTTTAATGCGCTCTTTCATGGGCCACTCCTTTGCGTTTGGGTGATTTAGGCGGGGAAGATAATTGCAATCCCCAATAGATAAAAATACTGACCATACCGGGCAAAATGTAATAGACCACGCGGTAGATGAGCGTAGCCATTAAAGCGGCGTCCCAGTCAATACCCATTTGGGCATACACAGCCGTCATGGCAAGCTCCATAGCTCCCAGACCGCCGGGCAAAATGGGAATAAGCGTGGTTACCATCCCAATAGCAAACCCGGCTACGAGTACGCCCGCTGCGATGTGAACACCCACCGCGCGAAACGCAAAAAACAACACTAAAATCGTAAATAACCAATCGGCACAAACATAAATAATTGTCCACGTCATTTTTTTCTTTTTCTTGTGGATTAGCGCGATACCCTCGTCCAACTGATCCATAAAATCATCGTAGCGGCCTTTGGGAATTAACGCCCCAAACACATGGAACAGTATTTTATTAAGTAAGCGAAATAATTTGCGCACCGATTTATACCGCCACTCGTTATTAAATAAAAACGCGGTTACCGCGCCGCATACGGCACACATCACCACAATCAAAATAAAATTTTTGAGCAGTTGCACCGGAGTCGCCGACGAGTGAAAAAGCATTAAAACAGAGCCCTGCAAAATAATCACAGCCAGTACAAAATATAAAAGTACCGTAATAACAATACTGGCTGTAACGCACGTGCCAAACGGCACGCGCCGGCGGTTTAATAGATGCGCGCGCAACGCAAATCCGCTCGCCCCCAGCGAAGAAACCGCATAGTTGACCGTCGTGGAAACAAGCGCAATACCAATAGCCGCCCCCTTGCCGATACGCCGGCCCATGATACGCAGCACCTCGTATAAACTCATGCCCATCGCCACGTAAATCAGCACCGAAGACGCTACCGACAAAAACAAATACCGGGTTTGCACCGTCTGCCAGATTTTAACAAAGCTGTCTTTGGCCTGATAGATCATCGCAGCCAGCACACCGACGGATAACAAAATACCCAACGCATATAAAGAATATTTAACTGATTTTTTCACGTAATAAACTCCAAAAAAACGTTTAATAAATTATATAATTTATTTAAGGTAAAAAGCACTTTCCCCCGCAGTCAAATTGCGGTTATTTTTTTCTCATGGGGTTGGATATGAAATCAATTAAAGTGATCGGCGCAAAAGGCCACAATTTAAAAAACATTACGGTAGAAATACCCAAAGACAAAATGACGGTCGTAACCGGGCTGTCCGGATCGGGCAAGAGTTCGCTGGCGTTTGACACCATTTACGCCGAAGGCCAACGCCGCTACGTGGAAAGCATGTCGGCCTATGCCCGGCAATTTTTGGAGCTCATGGAAAAGCCCGATGTAGAGCACATTGAAGGGCTTTCCCCTGCTATTTCCATTGAACAACGAAACCCGTCTAAAAACCCGCGTTCTACCGTTTCTACCGTTACGGAAATTTACGATTATTTACGTTTACTTTTTGCGCGCGTAGGCAAGCGCTATTGCCCGCACTGCGGCCGGGCGGTGGAAACATGGAGTGTGCAAGGTATCGCACAGGATATTTTGAAAAAATTTGCAGACAAAACGCTCTATATTTTATCCCCCGTCGTGCGCGGACGAACAGGCACCTACGAAGAACTGTTTGCTAAGTTTAAGAAAGAAGGATATGTCAAAGCGCGCGTCAACGGCGAAGTCGTCACCTTAGACCATGTACCGACGTTAGAGCGTTACAAAAAGCATACGATTGAACTGGTAGTAGATGAATTTTACGTAGATGAATTTGACCGCGAACGATTGGTGGAAAGTTTGGAAACTGCGTCAAAATACGCGCAAGGGCTCGTACATATTTTGGAAACGTCCGGCGCGAAACCCGTTGATTTTACGTACAGCGAAAGCAACGCCTGTGCGCATTGCGGTATCGGGTTTAGCGAGTTAGAGCCGCGGCTTTTTTCGTTTAACTCCCCCTACGGTGCGTGCCCGGAGTGCAACGGCTTGGGCGTAAAAATTGAAGTAGACGAAACGCTCGTCGTACCCAACCCCGATTTGGCGTTAAATGAAGGGGCTATTGACGCGTGGGAAAACCCGGTTACCACCCGCACGCACCGGTGGAAAAACTCGTGGAGCGGGTATTATTACGATATGTTAAAACAAGTTTGCCGCCAACAACATATTTCCATGACAACGCCGTGGAAAAAACTCCCCAAGGCCCAGCGCGACTTGCTTTTGTACGGCACGGGGAACGCCACCTATACGTCCATTATTTCCGGCGGAAAACAAGATTTTGAAGGTGTGATTACCAACCTAAAACGCCGCGTGCAAGAGAGCGAAAGCGATTTTGTTAAAGAAGAAGTTACCCAGCGTTTTATGCGTGAAATTGAATGTCCCGTTTGTAAAGGAAAACGCTTAAAACCCGAGGCACTTGCCGTAAAAGTAGACGGTAAAAACATTGACGAAATTACCTCGTTGCAGGTATCTGCGGCTAAAGCGTTCTTTGACAAAATTCACTTGTCTGACAAAGAAAAAATTATTGCTAAAGACGTCTTAAAAGAAATTCGCGCGCGGTTGGACTTTTTAAACAGTGTGGGCCTTTCCTATTTGACACTCAACCGCAAAAGCCAAACGCTCTCCGGCGGCGAAGCACAACGCATCCATTTGGCTACGCAAATCGGCTCGGGGCTCACGGGCGTGCTATATGTGTTAGACGAACCGACGATCGGGCTTCACCCGCGCGACAACGACCGCCTTATATCCACCTTAAAAGATCTGCGCGATTTGGACAACACGCTTATTATTGTGGAACACGATAAAGACACGATTTTGTCTGCTGATTATATCGTGGAACTTGGGCCCGCGGCCGGCGAAAACGGCGGACAAATTGTAGCGGCCGAGCCCACCAAAAATTTTTTGAAAAACAAAACCTCGCTCACGGCCTCTTATTTAAACGGGCGTAACATTATTTTACCGCGCGAAAAATTACGCAAAGGCAACGGAAAATTTTTAACCATTTGCGGCGCCAAACAATTTAACTTAAAAGACATTGACGTCAAAATTCCGCTCGGCAAATTCGTGTGTGTAACGGGCGTGTCCGGCTCGGGCAAGAGTACGCTGGTGCACCAGATTTTATACAAAGCCCTTGCGCGCAAATTTTACGGAGCTAAAGACGCGCCCGGCGCACACGATAGTATCAAAGGGCTTGATAACATAGACAAAGTCATCATCGTGGACCAAAGCCCGATCGGCAAAACGCCGCGCAGTAACCCGGCTACGTACACGGGCGTATTTTCGCACATCCGCGATTTATTTGCGCAGATGCCCGAGGCCAAACGGCGCGGATATAAGCCGGGGCGATTTTCGTTTAACGTCAAAGGCGGACGGTGCGAAAAGTGCCAGGGCGACGGTATTTTAAAAATTCAAATGCAATTTTTGCCCGATATTTATGTGAAATGCGAGGAGTGCAACGGACAGCGTTTTAACGAGGACACCTTGCAAGTAAAATTCAAAGGGAAAAGTATTGCTGACGTCTTAAATTTAAGTGTCTCGCAAGCGTTGGAATTTTTTGACGCTATTCCCAAAATCAAACGCTGTTTACAAACACTTAACGACGTAGGCCTGGGATATATCAAACTCGGTCAAGCGGCTACTACGTTATCAGGTGGCGAGGCGCAACGCGTCAAACTGGCAGACGAACTTTCCCGCAAAGGGACCGGCAACACGCTTTATATTTTAGACGAGCCGACGACCGGACTTCACTTTGCCGACATTGATAAACTCTTGCACGTCTTGCACGATTTGGCTGACCGCGGAAACACCGTCCTCATTATTGAGCACAATTTGGACGTTATTAAAACGGCCGATTGGCTGATTGACCTCGGGCCGGAGGGCGGCGACAAGGGCGGCCAAATTGTATGCGAGGGCACACCGGCCGACGTAGCCAAGTGCGCTAAATCATATACCGGGAAATACCTAAAGCCGGAACTTGCCGCCGTGCAAGATTATTTAAAAAAGCACCCCGGCGAGGCCTTACACGGCGTGGAAGAAAAGAAAAAATTAGTTAGGTAACGTGTAAAAATAACTTGCGACACTGTTATATTTAACCGTCGTTGCGGTATCCAATTTGGCCTTTTCTATTTTTTTACAAAAAGAGCCCGACGTACCGGTGAAATAAACAGCTCGTTCCACACACCACATTGCTCCGTCTTCCGTGTAAGCAAAGCCCGCGCATTTGTACGGGCCGTCCGTCCACCAGGCCATGATCGGCGGATTTACGCGTAATTGAACCTCAAAATTATCCCCCTTGCGCCCCAAATCATCGTGAGCAACCATTCCGCATTTGCTGCCGTCACTCACAGTAAGCGGTAAATCTATACTGAGTTCATCAAAACGATTCGTAAAATTTCCGTTGCTCATGCGATATGCTTGTTGGGCTTTCCCTACCGAGCTAACCAATGTTTTAAGTTGCGCGTTGCGGCTTTTCCATACCGCCTTTTGATATTGTGGCAACGCCACCGCCGCGAGTATGCCGATGATGAGCACAACAACCAGCAGTTCAATAAGCGTGAAACCGCCGCGTTGCTTTCTACGTAGGTCAGGCTCTGCCTGACAGGGTTTGACCGATTTTGTAGTCAGTAACATAAGGATACATGCCTCTTGCGAGGCATTGTCAGGCATAGCCTGACCTACATTTTTATTTCTTTCCATAACAAAAACTCCTCCTTTTGATTCTTGTTTAATACAATTAAATCAAAAAAAAAAAACGATGTCAAGACCCTTGCCGGGCCCAGGCATTTTGAGAGTCAACTTTCATTTAATTAGAGCCACACTGTTTTGCATTGTCGCTTTGTAGCGCAACAACTCCCGCGCAATTTGTTACCATATATATATGGCAAAACAAAAACACGCCGAACACGTATTACCCGCCGCAGAACATTTTTTGCATAAAGCTCTCGTGCACGTAACGGGTGCGCTGGGGCTACTTATCAGTATTTCGTTTTTTACCGCCACATACGATACCGCACAAGTAAAACTCACGCTGTTACACATGGGCGGGCTCCTTTTGGCGGCGTTGTGGGCTTCGTTGCAAATCACGCGGCGCAAAAGTTTTTTAACAAAACAAAATTTACCCGTTCTACTGCCTGTACTTATTTATATCGGGTGGAACATCCTTTGCTATATTTTCGCCCCCCTCCACGCCGAAGCCGCCGAAGAATTTATCCGCTTTTTGCTCTACGGTGTCATTACGTTACTGGCCGCCACGGAGTTTGATTTTAACGATCTTAAACTAATTACCAACTGGTTGTTGGCGGCGGTATGGATTTCTTTTATATACGCGGCGGTACAAATGCTGGATGTGTTTTTCCCCGGGCTTGACCCGATGCCGTGGCGCGGCTTTTTTACAAAACGCATTTTTTCCACACACGCTAACCCCAACTTCTTTGCCGATTTTGTTATTTTCTCGTCTTGTATTTTAGGTAGTGTATATTTAGCAAAACGCCAAAAAAAATATTTGTTCCTAGCGGCGTTGGGGCTTGCAGCCCTCTTTTTTACCGAGAGTAAAGGCGCGTGGCTTGCCTACACAGGGGCGGCTACGCTGGGCGTGTTACTTTATACCAACTACTGCGCCCCCGCCCTAAAAAAATACCGCCTCAAAATAAATACGCTTGTTCTTGTAGCCGCGTTGGGCGTGAGCATATTGGCGGGCGTGTATACGGTCAAGCGTTTTCAATCGGTTAGTTTCCGCACGCACACGTGGTTAGCTACCTTGGAAATGATTAAAGACCACCCCATTATGGGTGTGGGGACGGGCAATTTCAAAACCGTTTATTCCGCATACCGCCGCCCGCAAATTTTCTATATTGAAAATTCGCACAACGTGGAAACACAACACGCCGAAAACGAACTGTTAGAACAAGGCGCGGTGTCCGGTATCGTCGGGCTATTTATCTTTTTGTGGCTGATGTATCACGTGTTTGGTCTGGCGTTTGGCTCGCTACGTAACAGCGAATTTTCCCCGGAACAAAAATATTATTTGCTCGGGTACACAGCCGCACTGGGCGGAATGCTAACGCATAGTTTGGTGGATATTTCTATCCGGTTTGCATCCAGCGGATTTTTCTTTGCGCTATTTATGGGGCTGATTATTTCGCTCTGCCGCCCGACGGAAAAAACGGCTGCTATACCCCCTGTTTCTTCGCCCGCGTGGGTATTGTGGACAGAACGGCTGTTGCTTGCTTTTGGGCTCGTGTGGCTTGTCATCACGCTCATTAAATTATTCCATGAAATCACATCTGCCTTGGGTACTGCTACGCCGGGAGATGTGGGCTTACTTGCCGTGGCGTGGGTGGTGTTTGTAGGCGCATTACTTGCCGCAAGCGTGATACTGCTGCGCGCGGCATGGCAGCAAAAAAATGCGCTTGCCATCGTCCCGTTGTGTTTAGTAGTGCCGCTTGAATTTGCGGCATATTGTCCGTTTCAGGCGAATCATTATTACAGTTTGGGTATCTCGTTTAATAACATGGGAAATGTAGAAGGAGCTTTGGGCTATTTTACAAAAGCGGTGCAATTTAACCCGTTGCAAGCCGAGTACCGCCAATTCCGCGCCAACTTATTTATGGCAATATTAGATTTAACCAACCGATTTTCCCCCATTCGCGGCGACACGCAAACTCCGTCCGACGATTTTTCCCGCGCATTAGCCGATTACGCCGTCGTGGAACGCCGTTCGCCCAATCATCCGCTGTTACACCATAATAAAGGTCAACTTTATTATAAAATGGCGTTAACGCGTTCGGACCAAGCATCCAAATCGCACAGCAAAACGGAATATGATTTCTTCAAACAAGACGCGTTGGATAATATGGACAAGGCCAAAAAATCGTTCGCGCGTGCACTGCAAAGCGACCCGACCAACCCCGAAACATACATGTATTTGGTGCAAATCGGGTTACTGGAAAACAACGTGGACGAGGCACAACAGTGGCTGAATAAATTTCGCCAAGGGCCTGAGGGCGTAACGGAAGAAGAATTTTTGAAACAACATCAAAATTATCCCGTGGCAGACCAACTGCAACAGCAAGTAAACGCGCGCCGCGCGCAACAACTTGCCCGACGTGAAAAATAGAATAGTAGCCGCACGCGCAAGAAAGCGGCGTGCAAAAGTTTTACTTTTTTTGTAGAATATAGAGGTAATAAGAATTTGTTGCCAAGATAGCTCAGCTGGTAGAGCAATCGCTTCGTAAGCGATAGGTCCGGGGTTCGATCCCCCGTCTTGGCTTTTTTTAGGCCCCTCGTCGGGGCCTTTTTTATGAAGAGAAACGCCGTTATTTCGCACTATTACCATCTTAAAATTGGCTTGAAATAGTGTGCAACAACGGGGCGGGGAAGCAGTAGCGGTGTCAGCATAGTGTCAGCATAAAAGCAATTTTAAAATCTTTGGATCTTATCTTTGCACAGCGCAAAAATTTGATCAACAAACACTCTTTTCACTAAAATTCTTCCAGCAGATAAGTTAATCTTATTTATTATTTTCAATAGGCATATTATACAACGTCGGTTTGGCAGGAGTTCCATTAGCCGTTACAGCCGGATTTGGAACATAATGGAAAATTTGCCCATTTTCATAGATGGCGTATAATTCTCCGCCATCATATAAATTGGAACTAACTCCTGTCACCAATCCATTCTTTCCATAGTTCATACCTTCTTGAGGATTGAGCACAGTACTATTGGCCATATCTTTCTCCACCTTCTTCAAAGTTTTTCCAGTTGTATCTGCTATTATTTTTGCAATTTTTTCTGTATCAATTTGAATGCTTTTTACTCGTTCTTCTACATCTTTTTCACGTAGAACCTCTTGATTAGAAAATTGCGTTGTGATAGGATGTATCAAAAAACTAGAATGCGGAACGCAAAGGCGCTCCTTTCCAGCGCAAAAAACTACCGTGGCAATACTATCCACAGAACCAAAATTGTAGGTAATAACTTCCGCATTTATACCTTTAAGATAATTATACACAGCAATTCCATGAAACACTGAACCGCCGCCGGACGATAACAACAGATGTATATGGCTGCAGCGGTCTTTCACTGCATTATCTATACAAGTAAAGAGCGCATGTGTTGTTTGGGGTAGAACAGGGGCCATGAACCTAATCCATATATGCTTCGTCATATGTATAGTATAGCAATTTTAGCAATCATTTCAACTACATATTATCCTCTACAATTCGGAGTTAAGGACGCCTCTTAATCGTCATAATAAATTGTCACGTTCTGGATGTCTAAAAATGAATAAATTCTTATAATTTTCTATAATACTAGTCAAGAGAGGATGCAATAGCGGAGTTTTTATGCAAGATTTTAAAAATAAAATTATATTAGGTGATTGTATAGAGGAAATGAAAAAATTGCCTAGCAGTTCGTTTGATATCGTTATTGCTGATCCGCCTTATAATATTGGCAAAGATTTTGGCAACAATTTTGATAATTACTCTTTGGAAGAATATATATCTTGGTCTAAAAAATGGATACGAGAATGTCGGCGCCTTTTGAAGGATACAGGGACGATGTTTGTGTACGGCTTTGATGAAATATTAGCGCATCTTTCAGTTATGTTTCCTATTGGCCAACAGCGTTGGCTAATATGGTACTACACGAACAAAAATGTTCCATCACTTAATTTTTGGCAACGCAGTCATGAATCAATTATTTGTCATTGGAAACAGACCCCTATTTTTAATAGAGACAATGTCCGTGAACCGTATACCGAAGGATTTCTCAAGGGCAGTGCTGGACGAATCCGACCAAATACAAAAGGCCGTTTCTCTCGGGAATCCTCCCAACCTACGGTGTATAAAGCGCATGCGCAAGGGGCTTTGCCGCGTGATGTATTTTCTATTTCCACCTTGGCTGGTGGTGCGGCTTTACGCGAACGTAATATTTTTTGTAAAACTTGTGGGAAATTAATAGATCCCCATCAGCGCAAATTTCATGAAGGACATGATGTGATTATCCATCCCACCCAAAAACCTCTTTCCTTAACTGAAAAATTAATCCTTTCGTCAAAACCAAAATCGGATTTTTCCGTGTTGATTCCGTTTGGGGGAAGTGGTTCCGAGTGTTTATGTACGCTGACACACGGGGGGCAATTTACTGCATTTGAACTGAATCCTGATTATGTTAAATTGTCACAAGCGGTAGTTGATAATTATATGTCGAGTTGCCTCTTATAACAATTCTTTGAATGCCTCAGGTGTGAAAACAACAAATCCGTTGTCTAATCTATCTAAAGTACCATTTAGGTTAAATTTTTTGAATTCCTTTAAGGAATTCTTAATCTTTCCTTTATTCACCCCGACTTTATATGTAAAATTTAGTTCGTAATCTAAAGGGGAAGGAACTATATAAAAAACATCTTTCACATCGCTTTCTTGATGTTGGTTTTCTTGCCTACGTGCAAATTCAGGTCTATGGGTGACTTTTTTAATTTGTATTTTTATTTCCGTTCCATCTAGTTTGGTAACAAGAATATCCACATTGCGGTGATCTAATTCTGTCCCCATTTTGATTGTATCTTTCCCAAAAACAGATTCCGCCACATAGCCACCGTGAATCTGCGTAATGAGGGAAGCCCATGTCCGATAAATTCTTGCTTCTAACCCACGAGAAAAACAATCGCACTCCAGGCCAAAGCCCGATTTCTGCCAAAAAGATTTAATATCGGTTTCGTGCGTTTGCCAATATACTTTGTAGTAATCTTCAAAAGAGAGCGGCGTTTTTAGATTGTCTTTGTTTTGCCAATACTGTTCATAAATTGTTTGCAATGCTTGAATATTTTTAGGCAAATCCATTTCTACAATTTTCGTTTTGGAGTATTTTGCTCGGTATTTATCGAGATCAATTTCTTTTAAAAAATTTGTAAAAGTATCATAGGTAAATTTCATTTTTGGTTCTCCAGTAAATCAGTAATTCTTATGGATAACGCATTAGCTAATTTTTCCAAGATTATAACACTTATGTTGCATTGGGCACGCTCAATCAGTCCGATATAATTATTGTGCAATTCGGCTTTTTCAGCTAATTTTGCTTGAGTTAACCCTTGCTTAGTACGTTCTTTTCGCAAATTTATAGCGATTGTGTGTATGATGTTATCCATTGTTTTTATAATACGAAAAATGGAACAAGTAGAAAACACACTATATTGTGTATTTCAGTTAAGGCAAAATTATACAGATATATTTTAATGGTAGAAAATGGTATAGGGCTAATTTGTGTCAGCATAATAGTCAGCATACAGTCTAAGAAAACTTGCCCCGTCTTGGCTAAAATTTAACCCCCCGCGTAAACGGGGGTTTTTGTTAGATCAACTGACATTCCATTACTTTCTTTCTTTAAAGAAAGAAATATCTACCTCTTATTTTTTGCTATACTATAAAAAGTAGTAGGATTTTAAAAAAGGGAGAGTTTTATGAGAAACCAACAAGGTTTTACGTTAATTGAATTACTCGTTGTTGTACTGATTATCGGTATTTTAACGGCTGTTGCTCTGCCGCAATATACTACCGCTGTTGAAAAATCCCGCGCAGCTGAGGCATTAACGCTTATGAGTGCCGTTACCGGTGCGGTTGAACGATACCGCTTGCAAAAAGACGATTGGCCACCTGCCGCAACGGCCGCCGACGGTGCTTCTTTTGCCAAATTAGACGTAGAAATTCCGCCGATCTCCGGCACCGCGCTTTACGGGGGAGCTAACTTCTACATGACCTTTGGGCCTGTTGCGGGAGCGAATAACAAATTTACCGTTACGGCTACCCGCCGCTTAAACGATACGACGCAGCAATACCTGTTAAAAACGGAAATTACCGAAGCCACCAACGGTACATTTTCTGTCAAACGCACCTGCACCCGGCACGACGGAACAGCTATCACCGAAACCGATACTTCCGAAGCCGCTAAATTCTGCAACGCAGTAACCAGCGGTAAACCGAACGGGTTTTAATCAAGTATGACTTGTAAAAAAAGCGGAACTTTTGTTCCGCTTTTTTTATTTAATGCGTCCGCAAACGGTTTCAAATGCAAGTATAGCCCGCGCATTATTTTCATGGATATCCGCCAGTTTTTCGTCGCTCAAATCAAACCGGATGTGGCATACGGCTGCCCTACTTTTAACGTCCGGCGCGGCGCAGGCGTTCGCGCACAGCATCAGCAGGCAAACGCTCCACACGTTGCATAATGTTTTGAACACGGGCCACCTCCTTGGCTTCTTGTTTAAGTGCTTGCAAGCGGGCGGCTTTTTTACCGTCTTGCCGCGCCCAGAAAACTGCCACGGATAAACAGATAATCAGTCCGTACAACAGCCACATCATTTTGTTTTCCCGCCGACAAACGAGCCGTCCGCATTACACAAAGACAACGCAGACAAAATTTTAATAATTTTGGCTAGCGCGTTATCGTCACTGCTCGTCGGGGTCAGTTTTACTATGAGCGTAGCTAACGCCACCACCGCCCCCAGAATTTGTAATAGTTCGTCATAATGTTGTGTGATAAACGTCATGTTAATTCTCCTTAATTTCAATATGCGGCCAATCTTGTAAGGTCCGCCAATATCCGCCGTACGTAAAGTTACTGGATATTTTCCCCTCCGCCCGGAGCATATTGGCTACCGTGTCAAAACGAATAATCATTTCGTTAAAACGGCTGATGTTATCCCAATCTACCGGATACGGGGAAATATCCACCGCCAAAGACGGCGTTTTGTTATGCGCCGAGTGCGGCCATTTTACCCGGCTTGCCCCGCGTTGCAAAGCCGCGGTTTGGGCGGCTTGGCTGCGGTGTCCTTCCAGTACGGTAAAATCGTACTGTTTGATAAGTTCGTTACAAACGGCTTGTAAGTCCGGGTGGCACGTGGCTAATCGCGCTTGGCTGGACGCGCTAAATTTTGGCATAAACGCATCTCTCCCTCTAACGTATATACCCGTTCTTGCAAGTGGTTATATTTATCTTGCTTTTGCTCTAGCCGCGCGATATCTTTGCGAATGGCTTTGAGTTCCCCCCACACAACTCCCGCGGCAAATACAAGCGCAATCACTTTCCACGCGGCGGAAAAAATAAACTCGTTCATCGTTTTACTCCCCGGCGCGCAACTGTTCTGCCAATGTTTCTATTTCTTGCGCTTTGGTTTTTACATAATCGCTGGAAACGGACGTTTCGGCCAGTACCATTTCGCGCATCGGCCGGATGAGCCCCGTGCTTGCTTCCAGTCCCGCCACTTGATTTTCTAACTCTTGGCGGTGCTTTTTAGCAATATATTCTGGCGTGTCAGCCCACTCGCCATTTTCAATAGGACGGTCGGTTTGTTTTAACTCAAGCCCGGTATATTGCGGCATAAACTTGAGCGTGTTTTCAATACGGGTTTTGTCCGTATCGTGTAATTTAATTTGTCCGTCTTGTTCAATGTAATAGGTCATAGTTTTCTCCTTAATTAGGTTTTGCGCCTTCGGCGTAAATAAATTTAAAATACGCAGTTGTTCCAAGTGCCGAATAAACAACTGTATACATATCGCCTTTTTTCACAGGAAGCAAAGTAAATATATTGATATCAGCATGACTTCCCCAAACAAATGCCCTCATGTTATTACAGTCAATAGTAATATTTTGCAAAGCAGCCGTTGTCATTTTTGCTAAAGCAACAAAACCGTCCGCCGGAGCAGTATAAGTAGAACCGGAAATTCCCAAAGTCAAATCAATATACTGGTTACTTGGCATCGCCATCTTTGCCGCTACGGCCTTACCCGCATCGGACAAATTATCTAAATTCACATCCGCCTTACCGGATAATGCCGTCTGAAACTGGGCAGCTTGCGCGGTACTGGCGGGGACAGCGGCGTTGTAGGCGCACACCCACGGGTAGAGTGTAGTATGAGCCGGAGTTACCGTATCGGATGCCCCATAGATGGAAGACGAACGGGAGGCATTAAATCCCCAACGCACCCCATACCCTTCGCGGGTGTTGGACTGATAATCAGTTGTATTACTCGCTTCATTATAAAAAGCTCCATACGCATTAGAAACACCGGCCAACCCCGTTGGGCTCATCCCCCCCGTGATATTAGGCAGACCCGCTCCGTGTTGCGAAATACCGTCCGTAACATTGGCCATTTTGATATAGTGGACTAACTTAGGAAGACGGATCGTTTTATGTTCCGTATCCAGTACGTATTTCGGGCATTCGCCGTAGGTGGATAAAGCCGTTTCGTAATCGGCGGCAGAAATTTGCAGTTCACTGTGCGTGCTTACCCACGCATAAAATTCGGGGTACAACGTGTCAACGGAGGAAATAGTTTCCCCGGTAAACAACGGAAGTGCGCCCCGGTTGTCGGTGGCCAGTGAACTTTGGGAATAATAAATTTCACCCACTTGCTTACCCAACGTATGTTCGGCGTAATACTGCGCGGACTGGGCAGCCGTTTGGGCAGCGGAAACAGATTGGGATAGTTCCGCTTGTATGGTTTGTGCCTGAGCGGTCAAATCGTTAAGAGCCGTTTGTTTGGCTTGCGCAATATCCGATGAAGCCGTCTGGGCCGTCTGCGTGGCGGAGGCGGCACTTTGCTGAGCCGTTTGGGCCGCACTAGCCGCTTGACTGGAAGCCGTTACCGCATCTTGTTTAGCGGCCAAAATGTTGGCCAAAAAAGTATCGGTTTCTAAACTTTCAGGTTGGGTAGAAACGGGGTATTTGATACAGCGGTCTACTTTTTCCGCTAATTCTTGGGTAATAAGTGTAAGCTTATCATACCCTTGTTCTAACACTTCTGCGTCCAACTCGCCTTGACGGAGTAAATCTATCTCTTGGGTAGAAGGCGTCTGGCGCACCAATGTAATTTTCCACCCGGTAGCGAGCGGATCTTTTCCGCTGGCAACCGTCGGATACGTAAGTGTATCCATGGCCGCATTAAGTTCATAATCTGCGTTGATTTTGGTTTCGTACCCGGCCGGGGAAGTTAAATAAACCTGTAAATCTTGCGCATCGGTTAGCGGAAAATCTACTTCCCACACACGGGTGAGTCCGTTACCCGCATAAATACGTTTTGTAAGTTGCATTGAAACTGTCATGTTATTCTCCTAGCATGTTAATAATGTTTTTATTTCCTTCCAAAGTTGCAAACGGTCTTGCTCATCGGCCGCGCCGCTTAACACGGTATAAACCGCTTGGGTAATTTCTTGTTCGTCAAACCCTTGCTTACGCATAAACGCACGCATACCGCGGCATAACCACTCATCGGCCCGGCTTTGCTTTCCGCCTGCCCGACTTTGCACTACCGCCTGCAAACGGAAATAATCACACGCCGCACATTGGCCTTTATCCAATGCTTTATCAACGTCAAGTTCCCCGTTAAAATAATTTTTAACAAACCAGTTTTGTTGGGCGGGTGTGGCCGGGTTGTCTGACGAATAAATCACGCGGCGTGCCCGGGCCGCCCCGGTTGCATCTAACACCGTTTGCGCATCTAACAAAGCCGCTTGTTCGCGGGTATTTAATTGCGCTAATTGGCTAAATAAATCCGCTTGTTGCGCCGCTTGTTGACGATACTTACCGGCGGCTAATTGCGTGATTTCCGCATGGATCTGTTCGCGCAAATCATCGTCCGGCTCATTTAATTGGGCAAGTGCTTTTTCTTGCACTTGCTGCCCACTTAACGAAGGTTCGTTTGCGTGTTGCCATAATTTCCGGGCTTGTGCACGTGCAAAAGCATGACGGATTTGCCCGGCACAACGCTGCTTTACCATCTCGGGCAAATGGACAGATTGCGCTTCCAATACTTGATCGGCTGTTTGCCAATCTGCGTTAGACAATGAACGTGCAATATGTTTTTCTACCGTTTCTGCGCGCAATTGTTTGACCGCTTGCTCGGACTCCTGCGCCGACATACCGTTTTCTTGCATACGGGCTTGAAAAGCAGGTAATTGTAATTCCAAATACGCCTGTAACGACTGGTTATCGGGCGTCAGCTCGCCCACTTGGCGCGTCCACGCGCGCTCCTGGTCCAGTGCTTGTGCACGGTGTTGCTGTAAGGCCGAGGTTTCTTCTTGCTTAGCGGTTTGGCGCAGTGCCGCATAATCCCACGCGGCGGGCGAGTGTACATTTTTTTCGCTGAAGTGAGAAACGGCAAATTTATCCAAAAACTCCGTAGTGACTGTTTGCTGTTTCCCAAGTTGAGTGCGCAACGCATCTGCCAATTCAAAGCGCACATCGGTTGTATTTTCCGTCGGAGTTATGTTTACAGCGGGGGCTGGAGTAACCGGTTTTATTTCGGGTGTTTCTTGATGAGAAACTGGCACAATTGGCATATTTAAAAACCTCCTATAAAACGGGATAACGCCGCGCCGATACCAAACCCGGACGAGCCCTTAAACGACGCTAAGCGATTCGCTAAGGCCAACTCTTTGAGGGCGCGAATTTTTTCAGCCGCTTGCGCATTGTTTTGAGCTACGGATACTTGCAAATTATCCGATACTGATTTTTCATCTAACAACGCCTGAAAACGGCTGTTTTTAAGAATATATTGCACCGTTGCGGAGTCGCCGCGTAACCCGGAAGCCGCAAAATTATTTTGGCGGCTGGCTTGCGTTTGGCGGTAATTCTGATATACATTACGCGCCTGTTCGGCCGCCGATTGCAACAAATACGTATTTTTCTGTTGGGCCGCCGCGGCTATTAAGTCCGCCTGATTTTGCGCCTCTGCGGCACGGCGGCGGTACGTGGCTGACGCTGTACGATTTTTATATAACTCTTGCAGAAAAGTAGTCAGTCCCTTTTCTACTCCGTCTAAGACATCTCCCATATTTCCTCCTAAATTAAGACATAATTAAAAGCCGGCTCCTTACAAATTTTTCTTTCCGCGCGTAAAAACGTATAATAAAAGAAATTACATCTAAGGAGCGTATATGATAAATCTGTTGATTTTCTTGTTGTTTGTTTTAGCCGTCGTATACGGTTTGTTCTTTCTGTTTTTTAAAGTGATTTGGTTACTGTTTAAAAAACACGCCAACAAATGGCCGCTTATTTTGGCAGGGATCAGCACCGTTTTGTCCGGTGTTATGCTAGCCATGTTAGTTTGGTGGGGTGTGAGTTTAATCATAACGCCGTTTCTGCCCATGCACCAACGCATCGCTGATAACCCGCAACCCATTTACGGCGTTCGCACATATACCGACCCGCAATATGCGTTTACGTTGCAAGTGCCCGACGGTATGGACTATTCCGATTGGATGTCTTTTGAGGGTGTTGCATTTAAACTCGGCATCAATACGAACCTATTTAAAAAAGACGAAGCCGGTAAAGAAATTACAGGGCCGGCGGTGTTATCGGTACTAATCCGGCAAACACAAAATATAGATGAAAACCAACCTTTTGCCGTCTTAGAACAAGAATTGGCTAAGGTAGCGCAAGACCGTCGGTTGGATATTCAAAAAGCATCTGCGCTTAACTTGGACGGACACCCGGCCTATTACCTTTCGGGCATTGCTTACACCAATAAAGGGCCTCTGCCCGTGTGGATGCAAGCCCTGTATCAAGACGGTGCAATTATTTACGTGATTTCGTTGGAAATAAGTGACCAGAAAATCACTCAAAGTGACGCAGAAGCCCTCGTGTCTAGTTTACGTCCGCTGACGATTGCGCCCACAAGTGCCAACTGAGTAACGGTATCTGTTTTTTGACGGGCTTGCCCACAAGGCAAGCCCGTTTTTTACGCCATGCGACACAGCAGAGCCAACAAAGTTACCGGTAGCGGATCCTCTTGCGTAAATATCACCGACGGCGTAAGCGTATGCGTACCGGACAGAGGCAACATATAACTGGCGGTTTTTAAAGATAGCGGCGTATTGTACGGCTCGGTCATACGTTGGATGATTTCTTCGCCGGTTTCGTCCTTCAGACTAACCGTCCCACCGCGGCTGTCCACCAGTTGCAACGTCACGGAAACTACCCGCTTTTTAGTATCGGGGCCTTGTCCGTTTTCCAAATAAGACACCAGCGGGAGCGTCTGTATTTTTGATTGGTATGTTAATCCCACATGCACACATTTCATCGCCCGCGGCAATGTAATCGCTCCGTTACTAACTTCCAACCCGGTAAGCGGACTCCCTTCGGCAAGTACACCTACGGTTTTGCCCTCCAAATGGGAAAGCCCGGTTACTTGCGTAAAAGCCGTATCTGATTTTTTTGACACGCTTGCATCTAAAAATACTTGGTCTTGCGGCTCTTTGCTAGCCAAACGCGGGAGTAATTTTTCAATACAATAACCGTTGGCCCGTTGCACGACAAACCATACTTCATCATATCCCCGGTTCGGAATTGTGCATACGCTGCGATACTGTCCTTGCGTATTATGATGCGACCACGCACACACGTTATGTTCCGCTACGTACGTTAGCGACGCTATCCCCCCATCGGAAAGCACGCACCAAATTAAATTATCCGGCTCTTGCTGGTAAGCTACTTCTTTAATTTCTTTGTTTTGAAATAAATGCTTGGCACAGAGCGTTAAATCTTCCCCCGTGTAAGAAGCCGAAGTATAGTTATAATAAAAATCGCGCAAAGACGCACCGCGTGCTTGCACGTAAAGTGCCCGGTTTCCCACCATGACTACCGACGTGCGGCTTGATCCGCGTTCACTTTGTTGTTCAATTTGGATATTGTACGGCGTTAGCGCACCCGGGGCCGATAACGTCCACTCGCTTCCGGCCGTAAAAACAAGTAGCCGTCCGGCGGCTGCCACTTGATGAATAGCGTTCAATTTTTTACCGGACAAGTTAATGCTGATAGAATCGGAATCTAACAAGGCACCACGGGCGTGGCCAAAATCGCTGTACGCTCCCGTCTTAGAAAACCACAAGGTTTGCGGTTCTGCGTACGTCCCGGCAAGGCCCAGCCGGTCTTGATAGAAAAACACGCACGATGCATAGCCGTTTTTCGGGCTAAAAGAACCCTCGGCCCAATCGCTGGTCCAATCTAATGCACCGCACGGACGCTCTAAATTTACTTTGACTTGTTGCGGCGAAATATATTCTTCCACTACCGCTACGCCTTCTTGTTTAAACGCTTCGGCGGACAATTCATAACCGGCTTGCCCGGTAATCTGGCACGCCCGCAAGCGCAACTGATAAATAGTTCCCGTGTCTTCCAAGGTGCCGAAAGCCACCGTGTTATCATCGGCGCTAGTGCGGATAAAATACTTAACGGCCTGCCACGTTGCGCCCAAATCTTCCGATTTTTCCAATACGATCGTCCCCGTCCACGTGCCGGATGTTTGTACGCGCCAATCGCAAGAAGATTTTATCACGCTTGAGAGGTCTTCGTAGCCAAGCGTGCCGGTTTGGTACTGGCTTTCTAATGCGTGCGTCACGCTAAAGCGTGCGCCGACGTGTAGCGGCGTAAATAAATCAAAATCGCTTTCCAACAGATACGTGGTATCGCCTATAACGACCGTACCGCCGGAATTTACCCCGCCGCTAAGGGCTTGTTCAATGACAATAGCCGGCTCGTGGGCAAAACTGTCGCGGTACGTTAAACGTAGTACGGCCCCGTTCCAATTTCCCCCTGTCGCCACCGGAGAAGCAATTTTAATCACACCGCCTAAATTGGTGGCCGTGAGCCCGCTGGCGTTGTAGCGGGTATTAAACGCGTTGACCAAAGCGGTAATGTTTAGCCCGTAATCTTCGGCTACGTAAAAAAGCTCGTTCTGAAAATAGCCGTATACAAAATAACGATTATCCACCACGGGCGCAAAAGAAAGTGTAGCCGCCACACCGGTTACTTCTTGGCTTTCTTGGGAAGTGGTAATGCGCAATTTATGGTTTTCCTGGGTATTAGCCAGTTGAAACGGCCCGAATTGTACCGGCTGTTGGGCCAGTGTAAACCGCCCTTGCGCTACGCGCGATAACCCATAAAGCGGATAATTAGGGTGGGCAAGAAATAGTTTCTGGTCGTACTGGGCAAAAGACAAAGATGCCAAATCGTCCGCCGCATACGGCGAGGTAATCTCATACGGATCGCCATTATCGTCAAGCACCTGCCCGGCGGAGGTATATACGCGGATATATTGGTGGCCAAACTCCAGCACATACGATTCTTCTTCCCCTACAACAAACGGAATAATCCGACAGGATTTATCCGTATATTTAGCCGTACCCATGTAGGCCGTACCCGGGCGGTTGGAAACACCCCCTTGCGGATGAATGACAACGTTGCATGCTTCTTGTAACCACGTAGCATACGCCGTGCTGTCTACCCGGGCCGCCAAAGACGGGCTGACTTCTCCCCCGGAAAAAGACGGTTGAATATGACGGGTAAACATTAGCGCACCTCCGTAAAAGCGTCCGACGGGGCAGGCGTGACAAAGCTTTCCGAAGCGTTACTGCGGCGGGCTTCTTCCAAACTAAGCGTGTATTTTTGTAATAACTGGGCCGCCAGTTGGGTATCGGCCGTCAAGGCAACGGCCAAATCGCAAGCCAGTGCGAGCGAAAAACTCTTTACAAAAGCCGGGTCAAACAGGTTTTCATCGGTAATTCGGCGGGTATATTCCCCATAGGCCTGCCGGGACGGGGTTACAATGACCCGGCTGTGCAGATCGGCCCGGTAAAATTCTTGAAAATCTAACCGGGGGCAGTTTTGGTCAAAAACGCGGCGGAAAAAGAGCGCATCTACCGGATATTTATAAACAAACCGGCCTTGCGTATCGCTTTGGTCCTCCAATAAACTCAACGGTTCTTGAACTCCGGCAAAGGCCCAGTTATGGGTGCGTAGGACTTCATCACGCACCGGAGCATAAAATAATTTGAGCCGGCGGGCCTTTTCATTTTCCTGTTCTAAT
Organism: Candidatus Avelusimicrobium caledoniensis; assembly: GCF_902756455.1. NCBI lineage: Bacteria > Pseudomonadati > Elusimicrobiota > Elusimicrobia > Elusimicrobiales > Elusimicrobiaceae > Candidatus Avelusimicrobium > Candidatus Avelusimicrobium caledoniensis. Next base: position 22,794 of record NZ_CACVRB010000012.1, read on the forward strand.
GAGGTAATTGGCGACTGCCCCAATTGCGCTAAGGCAAGATTACAAATACTTATTTTTGTTATCATTTTTATACTCCATTTTTAATTTTACTTATTTTTTAATATAAATTTTTTTATAATAAATTTAATTTTATTGAAAATTTAAGTATTTATTTTTTTAAATATATTTTTTGTAAATATAAATTTTAATAAAATTAGATATATTAAAATTTATATATAATTTTAAAAATACTTAAATTTTAAGTATTTTTATTTTTATAGTTATTTTTGAGTCAAAATTAGGTGCCTTTATTTTTTATCAAACAATTGTAAGTTATTTTGCTGTAACCACTCTAAAAAAATAACTAGTTTTAATTATTTATCTGAAAACTCAGCGTGTGCTGATAAAATGACTATTTTTTTACAATGTTTTTTTCCGGGTTGGGGTCTTTTTCATACATTTTCCCCCTTTAAAACCAGAAAAAGACACTTTTTTACCCCGATTTTGAGCAAAAACGGCCCAAAATACAGTTTTTTACCATTTTCCCCTATACGGATAACCCAAAAAGCGGATTTTTACGTCTTATTTTAACCTCGTTTGATAAAACGGGCCTGAATTTTGGGGGTCATAAAGATTTTTGTTCTTTTATGCGTTGGCAGTTTGGGGAGCGGGTAGCCGGAAAACCGCCCGCTCCCCGGGGGTCAGGCACAACGCTTAGTGCATATCAACGGCATCGGTCAAGAAGCAAGAGACCTTTCCGGCAGTAGCGGTACCGGTTACCGTATATTTAGCACGCAAGTAGCGTTTAACACCTGCGGGCACGGCAGCGGCCAACAGCGATTTATTGGCTGTAAGCGCGGCCGCCAAGAAAGAAGCGGATGCCAATTCTACCGCATCTGAAAAGTTTTCATTTTCGGCGGTTTCCAAGGCCACTTTCATACCGGTTAGCCCCGCGAAGTCCACATCCACACGGCAGACGGCAAACAAAGCACCGGGTACAAAGTTTCCCGCGGCTTTCAAGTCCACGATGTTGGTAGAAGCGGCCGTCGTGGTAACGGCTTGTTTTTCGGATAATACGCCATTTTGATCTAATAACATAGTTTCCTCCTAGGCCACGATGGCTTCCGTATCGGTGATGGCATCGCAGATATGTACCGGGATTTCGTTAAACGTCATCAGCGGACGCGCGGTTAATTGGTCCGGCGTATATTGGACGTTGGTGCGGCTGCTGGCGAGTTTGCGCAAGGCCGCTTTGACGGTGCGGTTCATATACCAGACCGGTTTGCCCATAGACAAACTTTGGATGCGTTCTTCCAAATCGCACATTTTGTCAATGAGGTCGGAAGGCACACTCGTCGTATCAATGTTGCAGATACGGCCCGCGAAACGCCAATCTTGCACGGCAAGTCCTAATTTCCACTCAAAATATTCTTTGTAAGCGGGATATTCATTGCCGTTGGCGTCCACGTGGTTAACGAGCCCGTGATCTACGCGTTGGATACCGGCTTTGGAGCCTTTGGGGAAGAAGGTAAATACTTTATCTGTATCCCATACAACGAGGTAGATAGACGAGTTTTTATTAGCGGTAGAGCTGCCACCGTCAATGACGTTGCGGGAACTTTCTGCGCCGGAAAGTTCGCAGTAGCGCGCGGCAAGTCCGGTAAAGCGTTCCGGGTTGGTGCCTACGTTTCCGTAGATAAGGTTAGACGCCATGGTATTAGACATACCGGCGATAATCGCGCGGGATTGCCCGGTGCGTACGGCGTCAACGTGGCCGCCTTTTTCGGCGACGAGTTTATCTACCACGGAATAAGCAGACAACGTACCGTACGATTCTACCACGACTTTGGTGGTTGCTTTGGCCGGTTCAATGCCTTGATAAGCACGACGCCATGTACCTTCCGGGATACCAGTGCGTACGGCATATTCGTGACCGCTGTCTAACGAACTTTCGCAGACGAGTGCGTCGCCGATAATATCGTTAGATTGGCTGAGCACTTCGGCGATAGCCAACTCTTGGCCCGAGGGGTCAAATTGTTTGGCGTAATCAACTAAACTGTATTGTTTATCAGCAATAATTGCCATTATATTTCTCCTTTAATTTTTTCTTCCGTACAGTGCTTCGGCGAAGGTTTTATCCTGCGGAGCGGACGGTTGCCCGCCCAGTGAGGCGTCTTCGCTAATAGTACGACCGATCCCGCTGAGTGTACGGATCACAACGGGATGATTCCCCAGCCCCGTTTCTTCTAACAGTTCGCGTAGTTCCGGGCCGCCAAACGTATCAGCCGCCCGAAGTGCAAACGTGATTTCTTTTTCCAACCCGGCCCCGTAAGCGGCACGGGTTTGGTGGGCCCAAGCGGCGATTTGCTCGCGTTTTTGCGCTTGCGCGTGTTGCGTTTGGTGCACTACACAATCGTTTTGAAACGCTAACCATTTATCCACTTGTTCAGGCGACAAGTTACACTCCTGCGCTAATGTCTTAAAGGCCTTAAAATCGTCCGCGGTAAACGGCAATTTTTCGGGCTCGGACCCATTTTCTAACGAGTCTTGGGTGTTGGTTTCCTGTTCGGTAGGGCTATCCAAGTTGGCATGGCTTTCTTGGCTAGATGCGGCATTTTCTGCCGGAACAGAAACGGTTAAATCGGTGTTTTCCGTTTTATTAGGCGTAATTTCAGACATGGGTTAACTCCTGTGTTAGACGGTTAATTTCGTTTTGTTCCGAAGTAAGTTCGGATATATATTCCCCCCGCATTTGTGTATATGCGTTGGGAGCGGCGTCCTCTATTTCGGCAAGCAAAAAGAGTCCTATACTTTGCTGGCCGCAATGAAACGCGGTGGCCGTGCTATCCCCGGGCACAAAGCTGTGTTGGCGTACCCGGCAAGCTTGCAAAATCCGCCACACCAATCGGCGGCCTTGTACGGTTTTTAAGACGGATTGCAAGTCGGAAGTATTTCTTTTTTTCAGTTGTTTTTCGTTCATAAGATCGGGTAACGGTCCGCCCGGCCGGGCCGTTACATGTTGCCAAACAGCGTGCTTTAATTTTAGACGCCTGTTTGCGCAAATTTATGGAGTATGTTAGGTAGGAAAGAACGGGCCGGGCCGTTCCCCCGCGTCGGGCCGTTACGCTTATACAGACGCGCCCGCACGCGGCTTTTTCCTTTTCTTTTCCGAAGGGTCTAAGAGGGCGAGTTCCCTTCTTGTGCAACGGACGTGGGGACCTCGTCTGTTGCATGCGGGGAGTTTACCTCGTTAGGCGCACTCCCCGCGGGGGTTATTTCATCTTCGCTCTTAAGTAGCGCCGGAGCCACCCCCAAGGCCTTGAGGCCTTCTTCCAGTGCGCAGTCGTAGTCTACGCGACCGGCAAGTTCCGGCTTGGCAGCAGCCAACGTGGCCGCATAGTTAAGCCCTTGTATCAGCGACGACAGCCCCGCCGCTTTTTGCGCTTGTGCAATCATGGAAACGTACTCTACTTTAAGCGGCATACCTTGTATGGAGTCCGGCGGCGTGGGCAACAGTCCTTGACGGGCCAATAAGTTAAACGCGCGGTCAATCAGCGGGTCTAGCAGTTCGTTTTTAAGCCGTTCCAATACCGGGCCGAGCACAAGCATTTTTTCTTGGTGGCGTTCGGCCACTTCGGTTGCGGTCATTCCGGCGTAATTTTGCGCGGAAAGCGACAGGAAAACATCGGCAAAAAATTGCGAGCGTATCGTGGCGCGCACCGATTCTATGGCGGCTTCCAACGCGTTTAGGTCGGGCTGAACTTGGTAAGCCGGACGTACCGCGCCGTCAGCCGTGCCGTTGTAGCGGGTAATACCGCCGGGGAGCAAATTGACTTCGCCTTGTACGTTAGCGGAAACCATCACGGGCGGGTTGGTACTTTTGTCCAGTGCAACGAGTTTTGTTTTCTGCATTTTTTGCAGCATTTTCACGTCGCCTAAACACTTCCACCCCGGCCCTTTGCCATACACATCCGACGCATTTTTCACTTCCCACCGCGCGGCAATGACCGGAAATTCTTTATATCCGCCCTGGCGCAACACGTGTCCGTCTTCCGTAAAATAGATACTCGCAAACGGCATGTGTAAATTATCTTCAAAGAACGGCACGTGACGGTTGTTGGGCACAATCAAGTGAAATACTTTGTAGTATTTGGTGGCTTGTTCGTGGGCGGGCAACGCGAGAATTTGCGGCGGCAAATTATCTTTACCAAAGGTGGTAATGAGTTGCTCTGCCGTCATAAAAAACTCGCGCCCGAAACGGTTGACTTTACCTTGTGCATCCGTACCTAAAACGTACTCGCCCACCGTAAACGCACGGCAGTAAATGCCTTTTTCGCGGTCTTCTTCCATTAAAAAAGCGGCGGTGCCGAACACAGCAATTTCTTCGTAGAAACCGTGCAACACGCCGTAGACGTTGCTTTTGGCAAATACTTCTTCCAAGCGTTTTTTCACGTCAAACACCCACTCGCGTGCACCGGGAAGTTCCATTAAATTATCGGGTGCGAGGGATAAATCAAACCAACTGCGCGCCGGACTGGTTAAGCCCGACATCATCCCCGCGCATAACACTTCTACCGACAAGCACGGAGCCGAATCTAGCAACGCTTTGTGGTCAATGCGGCGGCCTTGACTCGGCAGTTGCCCGTCAAAGAAACCGCGCGTGGGAGCCAGATACGTTCCCAACTCTTTCCAAACGGGCAACCACGTAGATTGCTCGTTTTTTAAGGCGTCGTACTGACGCTTATAATTATTTTGTAACTGTTTCATAATGTATAAAAGGAAGACACAAACGAAGAAAATTTACTACTATGTAGAAAACAACAGGAGGTAATGTATGGTGGGACTAGTGATAATTTTTATTTTTGTGGTATTGATCGCCGTGCCGGGGTTTTACATGATTACGCGCAAAGTGTTTCCGAAAAACAGCAAACGCTCAGCGATGTGGATCACTATTTTATTAACGGCGTTATTGGTAGCGGCTCTCGCGCTTATTACGCTGGGAAATTGGCCCGGGTAAGAAAAACGGACCGGAAAGTTTTTACGCAAAACCGCCTGAAAGGGCGGTTTTTTGCGCGCAAAAAAACCTTACTAATAAAACTTAAAGACAAATTATTCGGAAAAGAAAGGAAGAACTACTAAGATTTTATAATTATAGCATAAGTGATACTCTTTTGTCAAGTTAATCTTATTTTTCCGACAGAGAAATTACAAGTTTCCCTGTGTATTGATTTGGTTACACAGCTGGCGTTGGGCCGCAGTAATAATATTATTATTCATAACTGTACAGTGTATCCTTCCCGGCTCATCTGCTAACACAAACAAGGAATATACCGACACAAAAGCGTTCCCTTGCGGCACAACCCGGTGCGCCACCGCTAAATAAGGATTTTCACGAACAGTAGCTCCGGCAGGCGAATATAAAAAGTATTTCGTACGTTTACGATGCCCCTGATAAATTACATTGTCATCCTCGCCGGATATTTCCACATCCAACGCGTCTAATTCATCCATTCCGGCATAGGTCCCATTTGCTAAGTAATACGCTTGGTTGGCCTGAACAATTGCTTTTAAATTAACGACGGCCTCCGCAAGCCGTGCTTTTTCCACGGCCACTTGATACTTGGGCAAGGCCACCGCCGCTAAAATGCCGATGATAAGTACAACAACTAAAAGTTCAATAAGCGTGAAGCCGTTGCCGTTGTACAAAAATGTTGTCATCCCCGAATGTTTCTGTCGGGGATCTGTTGTTGCTTTTTGCAACGACAAATTGGTTGAGATACCCGACAAAATTCCTCGGGTATGACATTTATTATTTACTACATTTTTTCTTTGCATACAAAGCTCCTTAATGATACTCTTGTACCATCAAATAAAATGTAGCAAAAAAAAAAACGATGTCAAGTCCCTTATTGCACGACGAAAAAATCAAATAACGTCATACTCACTGTTAGCAAATTCACTGGTTGAGTTCGCCGCGCCCGCACGCACGGGCGCGGCAAACGTAAGCGCGAGCGCATCGGCCAAGTCGGGGCTTTTTCCGGTACGCGCTTTTAATTTTTCTTTCGGCTCTAACCTAAGCCGCCCGGACGCGTCATAATCATACGCAGTTTGGCACAAATCGGCCGCGAGTTCAGCTACGTCGGGCAACGCGCCGGATGATTTGATCCACGATGCCATTTCCCCCCACATCTCCGCGCGCTTGTTGGCATACTGTCCGGCTTTAATTGCCGTGCCGCCAAACGGCACTTCCGTTACCGTAAAACCCAACTGGCGCAAGCGGTCAATCACCCCGCCGCCGCAACCGGCATCTACAAAAACCCCGTCGGGGCGGAAATTTTCTATTTCACGCGCTACGTGCGAAGCAAGCGTCATATTGTCTATTTGCCTAAGCACTAGCGGCTCAAACGCTTGCAACCCCTGACGGCGGAAAATCACGCTACGGTCATCGCCAAAGCGTGCCGGATCAACGCCTAAAATTTTAGGTGCAAAGCGCAACTCAGTTGATGAATAGCGACGGCGCGTAGCGGCTAGCACATCATCAATGGGAATTAAAATATTTTCGGAACTCGCCGTAAAATCACATAGATATTCTTGACGGAAAATAGTAACGGGGGTTTCTTGTTTAATGTGCTCTAATTCAGCAGGCGAAATCACGCCCGACTCATCTGCACGAAAGACACCGTACCACCAAACGGCGGGCTCGGTTTGGGCGAGTTTTTGCGCTTGGTTAAACAAATCGTAAAACGCATTTTGTCCTTTAGGCGTACCCATAAATACCACCCACCCCTCGCGCGACAAGAGCATCGGCCGGATAATTTCAGAAAATACATCCGGCTTAATTTGCGCATATTCATCCAATACTACACCGTCGGCGTACGTGCCGCGCAAGGCATCGGGGTTATCGGCCCCGCCCACACTAATACGCGCACCGTTGGGTAATTTTACGCACAGCTCCGTTTCGTTTACGGCTATACCCGGTAGCGGAGCCGCGTAGCGTTTGAGGTAGTCCCACGCGATCAGTTTGGCTTGTTTTAAAAATGGTGCGATGTAAAAATACCGGGCGTGCGTGCGCTCATTTTGCAACGCTTTTTTAAGAATGTGATTGACGGCACACACCGTTTTGCCCAACTGCCGGTGCGTAACCAGTACACAAAAACGGTGCGTTTCCAATGCGGCGTGAATTTTGGCTTGCACTGGGCGCGGATGGTACGGAATAATAATACGTTTTTTATTCATCTTTTTCCCAAGAAACGACCATCGGCGGAGGGGCACTGCCATCATCCTTGCCGTCTTTCCAACCGAGCAGATTTTTGGCAGTAAAAACAGCAAACGACGCAGAATAATTACCGCGCAAACTGTTTTGAATTAAGATGTTTCCTTGCAAATCACGTGCTCTTTGGGCGGCCTCGTGAAAAGCGGGATGTTTGGTTTCCCAACTTTTAAGCACTTCGCACGTCGTGCCGAGCTGTTTAGCAAATGCGGCAAAGGTGGGCAGTTCGGCCGCCGTTTCCACGAGAGAAACAGAGCCGTCGCGCTTTTGTACTTCGGTTACGTGAAAAGCGGGCACATCAAAAAAAGCAAGTAAACGGTCGCAAAATTCCGGCTGATAACGAAGAGGTTTTACAGTGCTGTCGGCTGATTTTTTACGGGGCATATTTCCGCTCCAAACAAGTATGTCCCGCCGGGCGGGCATCAATTTCGGAAAGGAAATAAGGAAATAAAACGGGAAGATAAAAAATTACAAAGCGGACAATTTGCGCTTTGTAATTATATATTTATTATAGCATAAATTTATTCATTTTGTCAAATTTAAAAAAGGCACAGGCAACCTCCACCCGTTTTTTACGCCACCAAACGGCCACGGGTCATCCACCGATTTATCGTCGGCAAATGATTCGGCAAAGCACGCGTTATACAGGTAAATACTCACCTGTAAATACGGCTCTAACCGCCGACAAAATAACTGCCCTTGTCTACCACCGACCGACGTGCCTAGTTGGGTCGCACGCCAAAAAATAAAGTTTTCCAAATCAATTTGTTGGGACATAGCCCCCCGCGCCCTTGCCTTTCAAACAAACGCAAGGGTAAAAAAAGGGTTAGTTTTAAGAAAGGAATTTTTTGTCTAAAACGAAATATTCCGACGTGGGAAGCAAAGTTAACCCGTGTGCCTAAGTCCGTTTTGATAGTAGGCCGGCCAGCACGGCTTGTTAACTTTGCTAACCCAAGCAACCTATTATTTGCTACAATAACTGCATAGTTCTTGGCGGAATTATGCAATTTGCGCACAACAGAGTACGCCCGCCGCAGGCGCGGCAGTAGTCGTAGTAGTCCGACCTCTCCGTTTGAGATTTCCTAATGGTAATTGAGGATATTTCAAATGCGCTGGCAAGATGAAAAACGCCAGGTTGAAGTGTCTTTCATGTTGTTAGTATAGTAAGTATTGTTAGCATTTGTCAAGTCTTTTTTTTAGCCCTGTTTTTTCGGGTGGATTACCGTCTATGAATAAATTTGAAAAACAATTGGAAAAATGGAACAACGGCATCTTACGCGGAGCACAAGCTAAGTTAGCAAAACGCTTGCAAGTGACTACCGCCACCGTAGCCCTTTGGGCAACCGGTAAACGCCGCCCGTCTAAAGGATACATCGCCCAAATGGCCCGGCTTTTTTTCTTAGATGAACATAGCGTAGAACGGTTGTTTGCCTCCGCCCGTCCGCTTACACAACCGGAATGGACACCCCACTCTTGGACGTTGCACGACGCCAAAACAACCGATTTGGCCGCCGGATACTCCACCCTCAACCATACCGTGGCGTTACCCGTATTTGCACAAATTCCCCCCACATATCCGCAATTTTCAACCGCACAAGCCCGCACGTGGTGGCACGTGGCAACGCAGGCGGCCGAAAAAACCGATTTTTTATTTTTATTACCCACACGCAATGACCCCGAACGGTTGTTGTTTGTTACCTATTGTCCTTCTTGGGAAAAAGGAAAAATAATGCTGGTAAAACAAGGCACAAAATACCAATTGGTACACGTCAAACAAGTAAAACCCACGCTCGTTGTAACCCCCTTAGAGAACGTGCGTCTGTTGGCGCATGCGTTACCTATCGGACTAGTCAGACGGGAAATACGTGCTTTAAAAATTACCCCTTGATTTTAGCCGAAAAAGCATTATACTATCAGTAACCCTTGGAGAGGTTTACAGAAAATCTCCGCGCGGGCGAGTTGGCGTGAGCCGGAGCGTTGGCGTTGGAGAACTGTTACGTAGCGTGATTTAGGCAGGCGCGAAGAGCGTAGTTTAGGTGGCGGACGTGACAGAAAATGAGAGTTCTTTATTTTCGTGCGGTAGCGCAGGACGGTGCGGATGCAGCGTCCGGTACACAAGCTTCAAGCCCGTTATCTGAGGATAATGGGAGCACTTGGGGATATGGGCCGGAGCACCCCGCCTCAGGTGGTACGCGGCACTGTAAAATTCTTAACTGTGGTTTTCCGAGGGAAGAGAGTACACATGAACATGTCGGCTAACTGAGTCCTCGCGTTGCGAAACGCGGGGGCTCTTTTTTGTTCGTGAAAAACACTTGCAAAACACACTGTACTTTGCTAAACTATCAAACAGCGTCCGGCAAGACTCGCCCGAACGCCTCATTTTTTGGAAGAGGATTAGATTTATGGTAATTAAGAAAAACACAAAAGACACTTTAACAGCCGCAGAACTTAAAGAAATTAAAAAACATCTGCTCCAGTTAAAAGAAGAAGCCGCCGAACGCTTGAAAGATAAAAAAACAATGGACATGCCCGAAGCCGAAGTGGGCGACCCCATTGATGACGCTACCCGCAGCTTAGATAAAGAAATTTTATTTGAGCTTTCCGGCAACGCGCACAACACCATTGAGCAAATTGAAGCGGCTTTGCGCAAAATGGATAAAGGCATTTACGGCGTGTGCGAGTATTGCCGTCAGCCGATTCCCAAAAAACGCATTAAAGCGCTACCGTTTGCGCGTTATTGCATTAACTGCCAACATACCAACGAACACCGCCACGGGTAAGAGATACAAAATTCTTGTTTACCGCGTTTGGGTTTTTCTACCAAACGCGGTTTTTTTGTCATTTTCCTTATGAACATCTATCGTGACCTGATCTATTTCCCGCCCCTTTAGTGCTGTTTATAAAAAGCGCCGAAATGGATGAGAAATTTTTCATGTTTGAACGCAGTGAGTTTGAAAAATTTCCCATTTCGTCTGCTTTTTATAGCAACCCTGCGGGCCGCCCCTCCAGGCGGCGGTCTTTTGCGAGCTTTTCTGGCGTCAGAAAAGCGAAAAAGGCGTTGCAGAATAACACGAAGTCCACCTTGCAAAAGATAACATCATACGCAATCAGAGGTTTGAGGCCTTATGCCTGCCCCCGGCAAGGGGGTTGACAAATCAAAAAAAAAAACGATAATAAAGGGACGCAAAAAATAAAGGAGATTTTATGAACAGCAAAAATGGTTTCTTGTCCTCGCCCCTTGCGGGAGAGGATGTCCGAAGGACAGGTGAGGGGTATATAAAGGAAAATACTTATTTAAACCCCCTCATCGGTTTTGAGTGCTCC
>NZ_CACVRB010000013.1:0-31763 GCF_902756455.1 Candidatus Avelusimicrobium caledoniensis
AAGTTTTATTTTTTCTCTCGCTATATCCCGCATAGAAACTCTGCGGGATGACGAGCGAGAGAAAAATATATACAGAAAAGGCCCTTGCCGGGCCCAGGCAAATGGGAAGTCAACTTTCACTTACTTGTAGCCACACTGTTTTTGCATTGTCGCTTTGCAGTGCAACAAGCTCCTTTTCCGCTTTTCTGACGGCAGAAAAGCTACAAAAGACCGCCGCCCCATGGCACCACAAAAAGCAGACAAATCGGGAAAATTTACAAACTCGCTACCCACTCAAACATGTAAATTTCCTTTTCCGATTTGGCGCTTTTTGTAAACGGTGCTAAAGGGGCGGATAAACAACAAAAACATTACAGAATAACACGAAGTCCCCCGTACGGCGAGTACCAAGGGGGTTGATTTTCCACTATTTTTTCTTACACTATTACTACATACAGGAGGCCACCAAAGATATCTAGTTTTATTTTCGCCGCTTTGGCTGTTAAACGTGCCGTTCCTACGCGCGCGTAATTGACATCTACCCCCGGATAATGTTTTAATACTATATGCGGGGACAAACCCGTGATTACTTATCGGAGGACTTATGGATATTAAAATTACGGCCAAAAACATTAAATTAACTCCGGCCATTAAAGACTTTATCAATACCCGCGTGAGCAAAGTTGAAAACTTTTTTGACAATATCGTTTCCGCCCAAGTATTGATTTCCGTAGAGAAAAAAATTCATCAAAAAGCCGAAATCATCTTGCACACCGGTGCTAAAACGACGATCAACGCCAGCGCGGTAGAAAGCAATCTCTACAAGGCCATTGATGCCGCTGCCGTCAAAGCTGAAGCGCAAGCCAAAAAAATTAAAAACAAAGCCAAAGCGCGCAAAACTTCCAAAAAATCTGTCAAAATGGTAGAAATGGAAGCGTTTGCCGATACGGTTGTGTTGCCGCAAGCCGACGTGAAATTCTCGGTCATTAAGCAAGTAGAAGTCTTGCCCATGAACCCGGAAGACGCCGCTTACGAAATGGAACGGCTTGGCTATTCGTTCTGGATTTTCTTAGACGAAGATTCCAAACAAATCAATTTGATTTTCAAACGCTTAGACGGTACGTTTGGGTTAATCAAACCGATGAAGAAAAAATAAACCGGAGCCGAAATGGAATTTACCAAGTCCATTACCGTAGCCGAATTACTCCAAGTCAAACGCTTGAACTTGGAACTCGTTTGCGGTAAACGCTATATTCAGCGCGAGATTACCCTGGGCAGTGTCAACCGCCCGGGGCTGGCGCTTAGCGGACATTTGGATAATTTCCGGGCGAACTCCGTACAGGTCTTCGGCCGCGGGGAACATGCGTTTTGTCAAAAAGAAAACAAAGCGCGCCTGCGTGCCAACATTACCAAAATGCTCAGCGAGGGATCGGTGCCGTGCGTCATTATGACTGCCGATCTAACACCGCCCCCCGCTGTGCGTAAAGCGTGTTTAAGTGCGGATGTGCCGGTGCTTAAAACCGCTATGGAATCCGGCGCGTTCGTAGCTGAATTTTCCCGCTTCTTAGACGAAAAACTAGCTCCCGTTACCCACATCCACGGCGTACTGGTGGACGTGAGCGGCATGGGCGTACTCATCCGCGGAGAATCGGGCATCGGCAAAAGCGAATGTGCGTTGGAGCTTATCAAACGCGGACATATTTTAGTAGCAGACGACGTGGTAGAAATTCAAAAAAGCCGCGGCCGTTATCTGGTCGGTTCCTGTCCCACCATGCTCAAACATTATATGGAAGTACGCGGGCTGGGAATTTTGGACGTACCGCTACTCTTTGGCGTGGGATCCACGTTAGACGAAACCAAAATTGATATGGAAGTCGTCTTAACTTCTCCCTCTAAAGAGCCGCTGGACCGGTTGGGAGTCGAGCAGAAAACGACTGATATTTTAGGCGTGGAAATTCCTTCACTGGGCTTGCCCGTTACCCCGGGGCGCAACTTGGCGGTGCTCATTGAAGTTGCCGCCTTAAACCAACAGCTTAAAAGCCAAGGCATTTTTTCCGCCAAAGAATTTAGCCAAAAGATTTTAGACAAAATGAAAAAGGGAAACGGTAAACCGTATGTCAAATGAAAAAAGACGCTTATTTATCATTACCGGTATGAGCGGCGCGGGCAAATCGCAAGCATTAAAAATGTTTGGCGATTTGGGTTTTTACTGCGTGGACAATTTGCCGCTTGCCTTATTTAAAGATTTCATCAACTACGTCCGCCAAAACGACGCCACGCGCGACATCGCTTTAGGTATTGACGTGCGTGAAGGCGACCGGCTTAAAGAAATGCCTTCGCTACTTAGCGCGCTGGCTAAAGATGAATTTTCCGTCAAAGTTATTTTCTTAAATGCCTCAGACGGGTGCTTGATACGCCGTTTCTCCGAAACCAAACACAAACACCCGGTGCATAAAAAATTGGTGGCCGCTATCGCCCACGAACGCGAAGTGATGGCCCCCACGTTAAAATTGGCCAACGTAATTATTGATACGTCCGGCCTAAAACTGGGCGAACTCAAGGAAAAGCTTTCCTCTTTATTGTCGCTGACCCGCGCGGGCGATATGCAGATTCAAGTGATGTCGTTTGGGTTTAAATACGGATTACCTAAAGAGTGCGATATCGTCATGGACGTACGCTTTTTACCCAATCCGTATTACGTACCCGAGTTAAAAAACAAAACCGGGTTAGACAGCGACGTGCAAGATTATATTATGTCGTTTAAAGAGACACGTGAATTTGCCGAAAAATTTGCCGATTTGATTAAATACTTAATTCCCAAATACATCAAAGAAGGAAAAAGTTATTTAACCATTGCCATGGGTTGTACCGGCGGCAAACACCGAAGCGTGTTCATGGCACATAAACTGGCAGAATATTTAAATAAACTCAGATTAAGCGCTTCGGAATTTCATAGAGATATAGGGGTGTGATTATGCTTAAAATTATTTTAGTAACACACGGCAACTTAGCCAAAGAGATGCTGGATACGGCCTCTCAAATTATCGGCAAACCGGCTGATGACGGTTTTGCCACATTTGCGGTTACCACAACGGCTTCTGTACAACAAGAAGCGCAAAAATTGCAAAAAGAACTGGCCTCCTGCACGGAAGGAGCTGTCATTTTAACAGACATCTTCGGCGGCAGCGCTACCAACATTTCGCTTACGGCCAGCAAAGATTTACCCAACTGCCACGTGATTACGGGGCTGAATTTGAGTATGCTGCTTACCGCTATGAACAGCCGCAAAAAATTGACGGCCAAAGAATTAGCCGAAAAGATTGAATCCGACGGCAAACGCGCCGTTATTAACGCAACGGAACTACTTATTAAAGGACTCTAATGCCGATTGTTTTTGCACGTGTAGATGATCGCCTGATTCATGGGCAAATTGTTCAAGCTTGGCTACCGCAGTTAAACGTAGACGAGGTGATCATTCCGTGCACCAAACGTAACCGCCATAACCTTAACGAAGGGCTTTTGCGTTTGAGCTTGCCTTATGAGTATGATTTGTCAGTCATGGAAGCAGAAAAAATATCCAAATACGCCGCCACCTCCAAACGGCGGATATTCTTGCTCATGGCATCCTTGCAAGATCTATCGGATCTGATTACAAACGGCGTACCCGTAAAAAACGTCAACATCGGCGGTATGCACTTTAAAGAAGGGGCCCAAAAACTGGCCGACCATGTGTTTTTAGACGAACAGGATAAACAATTATTAAAACTGGCGCGGGACTTAGGCATTTCTATTGAAACGCGGGCCGTGCCGAACGATATTTCCCTGTCCTTAAAAGAGGTGCTCCGTGAGCGTTGAAATTTTACTTTTGTGTTTGCTGGCTGCCTTGCTTGAACTGGATACCACCTACGCTTTTCAGTTGACGTTTTCGCGCGGTGTAATTGCGGGCCCGCTGTTTGCGTTAATTACGGGAGATTGGGCCGCCGGCATCCAAATAGGCGTATTTACGGAGCTATTGTTTACCGATATTAACCCGCTGGGAGCCATTTTGCCCCCCAGCGCCGTTATTTGTTGCGCGATTGCCGTAGCGTTAGACTCCCTGGGGATCCAACTTTGTTACGCGTTTATTATTGCCGTGTTGGGCTCGCTACTTTTTGTGCAAGTAGAACGCCGCGTACGCAAACAACGGGTCAATTTGCTTACCTCGTGGGAAAAACAAATTATGCAAAACCCCCGCGCCATTAACCGGGTGGTGTTCTTGGAACTCGGTGCGTGCTTTTTAATTAACTTTGTACTTATTTCCTTATTCATCGGTGTTAGTGCCACGTTGGCACAATGGTTGCAACCGCATATTCCGCAACGCGCTTTTTATGCGTGCCAATTTGCATTTATGGCTGTGCCGTGGATCGGGCTAGCGTCGCTTATTCCCGAATTTCGGTTAAAAAAGAGGTAACGCATGAAATTTTCACAACACTTCGGTTTATTTGTGCGCTCGTTTTTTTTACAGACGGGTTGGAACTACCTGAAATACCAAAATTTGGGGCTCATGTTTGTCATGTGGCCGTTTGTGGAAAAATTATATAAACAAGATAAAGACGCGATCCCGTCCGTTGTTTCGCGCTATTTAGCCACCTTTAACACGCAACCGGTCATGGCCTCTTTTTGCTTTGGAGCACTGGCCAAACAAGAAGAATATATCGCCAACGCCAAAACATTAGACGAATCTAACGAGGAAACCTTGGAATGGAACGCCATTAAACGGGGCTTATCTATTACCACGGCATCTATCGGCGACCGTTTGTTTTGGGGGACACTTAAACCGCTTACGCTTTTGTTGGCTTTATTTATTTGGCTAATCCTGGGCATACACGTATTTGAAATTCAACAAGAGGATATCTTGCCGCTTACGTATGTGTTGGCCGGCAGTGTAGCCGCCTTTTTGGCATTTAACGCGATTGCGCTGTTTGTGAAATGGCAAGGTATTAAAATCAGTTACAATGCCAATAATAAAGCGTGTTACGGGTTGACTCAATTTGATTGGAACCGTACTATTTACAACGCTAAAAAAATCGGGCTTGTGCTGACTATCGGGCTGCTTTTACTGGGTATTTACTATTATCTGCGCGATTTTCAACATTCCATAGATGTACACTTTATTACGCGGGCCGTTTTAATCTTATTTTTCGTGTGTATCAGTTTTATTACCCGACGGTTACGTATCCCGAATATGTATCTTTATTTAGCGGCAGTTGTCATCTTCAACATCGTCTGTTACTTATAGGAGACACATGATAGAACTTGATTTAAAAATTATCAACCAACTGGGCTTACATGCACGCCCGGCCGCGCTGATTGCCCAAACTGCCGGCAACTATAAAAGCACCATCGGGCTCACCAAAGACGGTGTGCGGGTGGACGCCAAAAGTATCATGGGTGTTATGATGCTCGCCGCCGAGCATGGCTCTGTTTTGCATTTAACCGCCGAAGGAGCCGATGAACAAGAGGCCGCCCAAGCCATTAAGACACTTTTTGAAAACAAATTTAATGAGGAATTTTAGATGCTTGTTTTAAAAGGAATTGCCGCCAGCCCGGGAGTAGCGATTGGTCCGGCCGTGTTACTGCCGGGGGAACATGTTGCGCTTTCTCGCCAATATATTTCCGCAAATGAAATCCCGGCCGAAACTGCCAAATTTGATCAAGCTACCCGGCAAACCTTGGCCGAATTGGACGAATGCGAACACAAAGTGCATGACACGTTGGGCGCAGAATATGCTAATTTAATGTCCACGCACAAACTGATCTTACAAGATCCGGCTTTTCACAACGCCATTTTGCATAAAATTGAGCACGAGCAACTTTCCGCCCAAGCGGCCATTTTATTTACTTTGCAGGAGTTGGCGGCCTCCTTTCACAAAATAGAAGATCCGTTTTTTAAAGAACGCCGCAATGATCTGTTTGATGTAGGCAAGCGGCTTGCCAACAATTTATCAGGCGATAAAAATAATTTTTTATCTTCGGTACAAAAACCGTCTTTGCTCGTTGCACACAATTTGTATCCGTCAGACACCATCAATTTACAAGAGCATAAAATTTTGGGCTTTTGCACGGACGTCGGCGGGAAAACCAGTCACACGGCTCTCTTGGCGCAAAGTTTAAATATACCTGCCGTAGTGGGTTTATCTACGGCTTCTAAAGATGTGCACGCGGGCGACACGCTTATTATTGACGGCGAAAACGGTCTTTTGGTTATCAATCCGGACCGCTACACCCTGTCCAATTACCGTCAAATTCAGCGCGATATCAAAAAGACGGAAGCGTTGTTAAAAACAATCAACCATTTACCCGTTATTACCCAAGATGGCCACCCCATTAAACTTTTTGTCAATTACGATCCGCGCACCGATAAAAAAGAAAACAAACATTTAATTACCGACGGCTTGGGGCTACTTCGCACCGAATTTATTTTTATGGGCACGCCCGTTGCTCCGTCGGAAGATGAACAATACAACGTCTATTTGGCTACCGCCAAACGCTTTGATATGCGCCCGGTAACGATTCGCCTGGCCGATTTGGGGGCCGATAAAAAACCCGATTTCCCGTTAGACGAATTTGACCAAGACGAAAACCCTTTTATGGGTTGCCGCGGGATCCGGCTACTGCTTAAAAACCCGGAATTACTGCGCACCCAACTGCGCGCAATTATCCGCACCGCGTGCGAAGTACCGGCACAGTTGGGGATACTTATCCCCATGGTCTCTTCGGTAGAAGAAGTACGCCACGTACGCAAAGCGTATAATGAAATTTTGGAAGAATTTGCCCAAGCCGGCAAGCGGCCTGTTAATAAAATTGCGCTAGGCGCGATGATTGAAGTGCCCTCTGCCGCCATTGCCTTAGACGGCATGATAAGCGACTTAGATTTTATTTCTATCGGCACGAACGATTTAATCCAATACTTAATGGCCGTGGACCGCGTCAACCAAGAAGTGGCCCACCTCTACGACCCGTGCCACCCGGCTGTCGCGCGCACGCTTAATTTAATCATCCAAACGGCGCATAAACGCGGCAAAGTGGTCTGTATCTGTGGAGAAATTGCCTCCGATACCAAAATGTTACCGTTGTTACTGGGGTTAAACATAGACGCATTATCCGTCACACCGCGTATGTTTTTGCGTGTGAAAAACAATATCCGCAATTCCGATTTTGAACACTGCACCGATTTGGCCCAAGCGGCGCTGTTAATGGGCAGTTCCGAAGAAATAAGAAATTTAATTGAGCAAAATAACCGACATGAAAATTCGTAACTTTTCCATTGTAGCCCATATTGATCACGGCAAGACCACGCTGTCCGACCGTATTTTAGAGGATACCGGCACCGTGCCCAAGCGAAAAATGCAGGCCCAACTGTTAGACGGGATGGACTTGGAGCGCGAGCGCGGCATTACCATTAAAGCCAAGGCCGTACGTATTGCGTACAAAGATTATATTTTAAATTTAATTGACACGCCCGGCCATGTAGATTTTTCCTACGAAGTCGCGCGTTCGTTGCGCGCGTGCGAGGGCGTACTTTTATTAGTAGATGCGTCACAAGGAGTAGAAGCGCAAACGGTCGCCCACGCGCATTTGGCGCAAAGTTTGGGGCTTAAAATTATCCCCGTGATGAACAAAGTAGATTTATCCCAATCGGATGCGGACGCTTCCGAAGAACAGCTGTGGGATATTTTGCGCGAACCCATTGAAGCCGAACGCGTCAGCGCCAAAACCGGCATGGGCATTGAGCATTTATTAGACCGCATTATTGAGGATATCCCCGCCCCGCAAGGCAAGGCAGAGGCCCCTTTGCGCGCGCTAATTTTTGACTCGTATTACGACCCGTTCCGCGGCGTAGTGATGTATATCCGCTTGGTAGACGGCAGTATTAAGCCGGGGCAAACGATTCAATTTATGTCTTCCGGCGCGTCGTACAAAACCGAAGAAATCGGTTTTATGACGCCTAAACAACTCCATAAGTGCGACCAACTGTCTGCCGGAGAAGTAGGGTATTTGGTCGCGGGCATTAAAGATATCCACCAAGTAAAAGTGGGCGATACCGTCACGTTAGCCGAACGCCCCGCCACAGAGGCGTTGCCCGGCTACGCAGACGCCAAACCCGTCGTGTTTGCGTCTATTTTCCCGGTAGAAACAACCGATTTTCCGCTCCTTAGAAAAGCCCTTGAAAAATTAAACTTGTCCGATTCTTCGTTTCATTATCAAAGCGAAACATCCAAGGCGTTGGGCTTTGGTTTCCGGTTAGGGTTTATGGGCATTTTACATATTGAAATTGTAAAAGAGCGGCTTGAAAGAGAGTTTAATTTATCTTTAATTGCCACAAGCCCTAACGTAGTGTATCACGTTAAATTTACATCTCGCAAATCGCACCCGCAGGAGTTGGCGGCATTGCCGGATGCACCGGATGACCCCGGTTATAAAATTATTGATAACCCGGCCAACTTCCCGCCGCACGGCGATATTATTGATATCAAAGAGCCCGTCATTCACATCACGATTGTAACGCCCGTGGAATTTATGGACGGTGTGATGACGCTACTGAAGGAAAAACGCGGTACGTTTATGAACATGGACCATTTGTCTAACCAACGCGTGATTATTAAATATGAAATGCCAATGGGCGAAATGGTCATTGATTTTTACAATAAATTAAAATCGGTTTCCAAAGGGTATGCGTCTTTTGATTATGAGGTAGCCGGGTTTAGAAGTTCGGATGTAGTTTTAATGGAAATTTTACTGCACGGCTCGCCGGTGGATGCACTTTCCGTGGTGGTGCATAAAGACAAGGCACAAACCATGGGCCGCGCCTTGTGCGCCAAGTTAAAAGAACTTATCGGCCGCCAACAATTTGAAGTAGCCGTACAAGCCGCCGTTAACGGAAAAGTAATCGCGCGCGAAACGATACCCGCTTTTAGAAAAGACGTTATCGCTAAATGCTACGGCGGCGATATTACCCGCAAACGCAAATTATTAGAAAAACAAAAAGAAGGTAAAAAGCGGATGAAATCTATCGGCAGTTTGAACATTCCGCAAGAAGCGTTTGTGGCGATGCTAAAAATTGACGAGGAATAATTTTACAAATTGATTATCCAATAATGAGCTCCACTATCCCAAGTCGGTGTTGTTTTTCCGTATTGGGCACATTGTTCTTGTGTTCCAAGGCAATACAAAGTGGCTGGGCCTTCCGTCGTAAACGTCCATTCAAATATATTGCCTCTATTGGATTTTTTTGGCTCAGCATAAGCTCCTGCTCCTTCCGTACGAATCTGTACGTGATACCGATAATTGGCATCATTGACCGTTATGGGTAATTCTTCCAAATCGGACGTAAATTCTCCCGCACTCATGTGATACACCAGTTCCGCTTGGACAATACTGCGTAGCGTAGTAATGGCTTCTATTCCGCGCGCTTTTTTAACTGCTTTTTGGTATTGCGGCAACGCCACCGCCGCCAATATACCAATGATTAACACAACGACTAATAATTCAATGAGCGTAAATGCTTGTTTGTTTTTCATACAACCTCCTTTGTTTCATTAAATAAAATGTAGCAAAAAAAAAAACGATGTCAATAGGCAATTTTACAGACAACAAAAAACACGCACAAAACAAAAAGTTTTGTGCGTGAGTCGTTAGCAAACAACAACTTATAAAGCGATTTTTAATTTGCGCGCGAGCGCGCGGACAAGATCCTTGTTTTTGGCCGTTTCGCCTAAATTTTCAATACCCAAAAACACAAACTCCTGCGCTTTAACGGTATCGGGCTTGAAGCCAAAAATTTCCGCGTAATTAAGCAGTTCTACCAGTTTCATGGCGGCGGAAGTTTTCTCCGGGTTGCGGGCAAAGGCAAAGGCCAAATTAGTCACTTTGTCTGTTACCACATCGTTTACGCGCGGAGCGATATTGAGCCCCAACGCTTTGACATCTTCCATCAGTTCCTCTAACGAGCCGATATTGATGTCCGCCGCGCGGATTTCCGCCTTGATGTCTTCCGCCAATACAAATTCAGCTACCGGAATAAACGCCGGCGGCACAGGCGCACCGATTACCTGCAACGCACGCACCACCGGATATTGCGCTTCAAACAGTTTTGAGAAAGACACATCGGTCTGTTCGTCCATTTTACGGAACGTGCTTTGCATGACTTTTCGCCGCACGTCGTTAATCATAGAAGAAACGGTATATACGTGCACCAAATGTTTAACTATGACCGCGTGGACTTCTTCGTATTTTTGTGCGTTAAATAAAGTTTCCAATTCATTTAACCAACCGCTCGGATCCGTACCGTCATGCGGTTGCACCGCACACGTAAACTCGGCCGCGCCGCGGCGAAACACCGCAAAACAAAATTTTTGCTCTACCAATGTAACCGTAGATTTGAGCGCAATTTCGCCCGCCCACAACCGCGCATGCGGGGCCGTTAATTTGCGCGGTGCAAAAGACAGCACCTCGCATGAAAACGCCCGGTGCGGATTGGTTGTTTCGTCGGCCATGAGCGTGATGATATGCTCCAGCGCCAGTTTTTCTATCGGCGTAGTTTGCGGTTTTACATACCGCTCATACACGCGCGCACCGTTTTTTAATTCTTTAATGTTGCTCGGAGCGGCGGCTAATTTTTCCACAAAAGCCGGTTCCAAATCGTTACCTGTCAAACGTTTATTGAGTTCTAGTGCGCGGCAGGCATATTGCATGATTTGCACCGTCTCAATACCGCTGATTTCGTCAAAAAACCAACCGCAACTGGTGTACATAAACAGTGCGTTTTTTTGCATTTCCAAAAGCATGAGTGCCCCGGCGCGGTCGTTCCACGCTTTTTCGGTGGCGTGTTTTAAAAAGAAACAATGCTGCGCGTTCAAGCTGCGGTCCGACATTAAATCTACGTAATCGTTGCGCGCGGCCCACGGGTCTTTGAAATATTCTTTCCCGACCGTTTCAAATGTTTTGATAAGTTCGTCGCGCACAAAATCTAACGCGGCGCGAAGCGGCGCGCGCCACTTTTGGTGCCAACCTGCGCGGCCCGAATTGCACCCGCAATCGGCCCGCCAACGCTCTACCCCGTGACAACAACTCCACGACGAATTCTCCACAATTTGCGCTTCATACTGCGGCGGATATTTCTCTAAAAATTCACCGTAAACGGTCAAATTGACATCCGGCGTTTCTTCCACTTTTTTCAAGCAATACGCCAGCGACATATCGGCAAATTTTTGGTGGTGGCCGTACGTTTCACCGTCGGTGGCGATGTGCATAAGTTGTGCTTCTTCACTGTGGTTATACGCGCCCAGCAAGCGCGAAGCTAATTTTTCGCCCGACGACAACGTGTCCGAAAACGCGATCCCTTGCGAAATCGGCCCGTCGTAGAAAAATAAAGCAATCTGTTTGCCGTTGGGCAAGTTACATTGGTACGCGCGTTTGGGATCTACGGCCGCGCCGACTTCTTCCCATTTTTCCGCGCCGATTTTGCGCACGCGCGCACATTGGCCGGGTGCTAAAATCACAAATTTCATCCCCGCGTCCGCCAGCGCACACAGCGTGGGCGTATCGCAAGCCGTTTCGGCTAGCCACAAGGCCTCGGGTTGACGACCAAAACGTTTGGTAAAATCGGCAATGCCCCATTTGATTTGTGTTTCTTTATCACGCGCGTTGGCCAGCGGCAAAATAATATGATTATACACTTGTGCAATCGCGCTACCGTGTCCGCCAAAGCGGGTTTGGCTGATTTTATCCGCTTCCAAAATAGCGTAATACACTTCCGGTTCTTGCTTTTCCATCCATGAAAGAAGCGTCGGCCCGAAGTTAAAACTGATGCGGGAATAGTTATTGGTTAACTGAATTAAATTTTGTTGTCCGTCTAACAAACGCGCCAGCGCGTTCGGGCCGTAACACTCGGCACAGATCCGCTCGTTCCAATCGTGGAACGGAGCCGCGCTGTCTTGTTGTTCAATCATGTCCAGCCACGCATTTTCACGTGGTGGCTGATAGAAATGACCGTGTATGCACAAGTATTTCATGTATATATTGTACCCTTTTGACGCGCCGGACGCAAAAGTCCTTGATTTTCTTCTCAAACAAGTTTATACTATGAATAGCACTCTACGTTACTAGCGAGGGAAACTATGAAAAAAACTTTTATTTTGGATACCAACGTCTTACTACACGATATCAACTGCTTACACGCATTTGAGGATAACGATATTATTATCCCCATGGCGGTTATTGAAGAATTAGACGCCTTTAAAAACGAAAGCGATACCCGCGGCAAAAATGCGCGTATGGTTTCCCGCGAATTGGACAAAATGCGCGAACTCGGCCGCCTAAACGAAGGCGTACCGCTCGCCACAGGTGGCACGCTGAAAATTGAATTGGACCGCCCTAACGCCTTGCCGCAATCGCTCGCCTTTAACAAGGCAGATAATTCCATTTTAAACATCGCCTACACGCTAGGGAAAAAAGAGGGCTCGTATAAGAAAAACGCACGCCCGGTGTTTGTGGTAACTAAAGATATCAATATGCGCTTAAAAGCCGAGGCACTTGGCTTGTCCGCGCAAGATTATACGAGCGACAAAGTAAACGTAGATGAACTCTACACGGGAGTCACCGAAGTAGAAGTGGACCCGGCACAGATTGATGAGTTTTATCATAAAAAACAACTGGCCATGGACCCGACTCTCTATGTGCCTAACCAATTCATCATTTTAAAAACGAACGACGGCGGCAAGAAATCGGCTATCGGGCGCATTTCCAACGACGGCAATTTTATCTTGCATCCGCTTTCCAACCAAGAGCCCGTAGCATGGGGTATTAAACCGCTCAATAAAGAACAACGCTTCGCAATGGAACTGTTGTTGGACGACAGCTTAGACATCGTTACGCTCGTTGGCACGGCCGGTACAGGTAAAACGCTGATTACGTTAGCCACCGGCTTGCAACGCACCATGGACGAAAACGCCTACCGCCGTTTAGTGGTCTGCCGTTCTATCGTTCCGGTAGGGAAAGATTTAGGTTTCTTGCCCGGCACCAAAGAAGAAAAATTGGAAGCGTGGATGGGAGCGGTGTATGACAACTTGGCCTTCCTCGCCGACCGCAAAAACCCGGATGAGGGCGAAGAAAAAGCGCATTATTTATTGGACAGCGGCAAAATTGAAATTGCCTCTGTGACCCATATGCGCGGACGCTCGCTCCCCGGACAATATATGATTGTAGACGACGCGCAGAACTTAACCCCGCACGAGATGAAAACAATTCTTACCCGCGCGGGCGAAGGGACCAAAGTAGTTGTTACGGGCGACCCGTACCAAATTGACACGCCGTATTTGGATGTACAATCAAACGGGCTGACGTACTTGGTGGACCGCATGCGCGGCCAAAAGTCGTACGGTCACATTACATTTACCAAGACCGAACGCAGCCACCTGGCTGATTTGGCCTCTAAGTTGCTCTAACGCAATCTGTTTTTACACAAGCCCGCTTACAAAAGCGGGCTTGTGTGGGCTTATAGGACTAAAGACCTAAAATAGACTAGGTCTTTTTTCTGCCGTATGTAGGGCTTGTTATTGGGGGAAAAACCATTTATACTAATAATAGGTATGAATCCGCTGTTATAGGAGAAATAATATGTTCACTTGGCTTTGCCGTTTCATGATTTTAGTTTTCACATTTAATATCGTAGCCCCCGAATTGGCCTATGCCCAACAAGGTACGTCCTCGGCTGTGTCTTCTAAAAAAATATGGGAGAAAGTGGAAAAACAAATTTTTAAATCCCAAGCGACCCCACTGGCTTCAGCCAAGACGTTAGATGAATTAAACAAAATCTACGCCGACCAGTTAGAGGCCTTAACCGAGTTGTACATGAACACGCCGGTTACCGACGGCCTTTCGTACGAATCTTTAGCCCTCTTGGTCATGCAAATGCATGAACTGTCCGACTCGTATGTCACCAAAAAAAATTCTCTTGAACACACCGGTTTTCTTTCCTCGTTCAAAAACGGAGATCCTATCTTCACCCCGCAAGTTGCCGTAGCCGATGCTACGTATGTAGCCCAAGTCCGGGTGCCTCCCCACAATGAAGAAACAAAGGACAAAATAGACCACTTAGGTTCCTATACAAATTTTGTGAACCAATTGAGCACCCAATATCCCAATTTAGATAAAGAATTAAAGGGGCTAATTACCAAAGCGAAAGGGGATGCCACATGGCTATTTGTCAACGGAGAGTATGCCTTAGACAATTTGGCTAAAGCATACCCCCAGTTAAAAAAGGAAGTTGACAGCTTTTTGAACCAATGGGTTTCGGAAAACAACAAAATTGTGGTTAATGCCTTAGATGAATGGACCCAATTAGTTTCGGAAAACCGCTTATCTGCAGATGACATGCTGGAATATTTAGACCCGGTCATCCCTGCCGAAGAAACAACCGTGGCTACCCAAACAACTTTAACGGCGTACGCCGCACAATTCTTGTTTCAGTCTCTTAATGCCGCGCGTACTTCGGGCCAACTGGCAAACTGGGCCGATTTCTTACCGCGCGCCCAACAGCGTGCGTTGTACCGCTTGCGTAAACTTACCAGAAACATGACCGTCCGCTCCATGGACGAACATTTGATTGAGGCGGTAGGCAGCTTACGTCTGTTACTGGACCAAATTAACGCGGCATTTGTTGCCACAGGGAAAGGCAACTTTAGCAGCAGGGACGAATACCCGGTTGCTCCTACAACCGTGGATGCCGCATACGCAAAACAACTGGAAGCCGCTGTGGGCCGAGTAAGCAGACAGTACGAACCGATGGAGGATGCGGCGTATGTTTGGCCGGCGGACCAAGATCCCATTCTTCCCTACGAAGATCCTTTTGCCAATCTGCCGCCTGTGCCCGTGCAAGAATGGGTAATTTATCCGTCAGAAAAGATGTATCAGGCATACGTCAAACAGCAAAAAAAACTTACGAGTTCAACTCCCCGCAATCCGGAGCTGAACACACCGGTTACCTTGCCCACGGAACCGATGTCGTATGCACAATACAAACAGTTGGGCACAGTACCGTTTAATCCGCAGTCCGGCGACAGCGTGCCAGCCGGATATATTTTAGAAGAACGTACGGCCTATGTGTCCGGGTCCGATGCTTTAAGCATACAGCTTTCTTCTTGGTCTGCCGACGGGTACGCCTCCGTATCAAAATCTATTCCCCTTCCTCCGGAAGTCGTAGACGCACGGAACAAAAGACTTTCCGCCGCAGCCCCGGTTGCACAGGTACGTGTAGTTAATCCTGTGGCCCAGTACGCACCTCCGGCACAGCTTCCCCAGCCGACTGACAACTTTACGGATGCTTTTATAGAGGAATTAAAGGCATTAAAACAAGCTGCCCAAAAAGCGGGCGAAGGTTCTAAAGAACAAGAGCTGATGCGCATCCTGTTGCAATATGCCGTCCCCTATGTTTTATTAAGGGGCGGTTGGGACGCTAAACACGGTATTGAAACCATGGAAGGAATGTTTGCCCAAACTGCGGAAAACGGCCAACATGGCATCCTTAATTTGGGCGAACCGAAAATGGTACAGCCCTACGCCGGCGAGATAGAAACTTTGTTCGGTTTAATTACCGACACGTTGCTTTCTTACGCCTTAGACGCTAATACAGTCGCCCAAACCAAACAACAAATTTTTGAGTTTACCTACCCGGACCACGGGCCGGACACCCGCTTTATGGCATTGGGGGCAATGGGTATCTTACATTTAGAATATAAAATATCCCAAAATCCGCAGATAGCTAACACTATGTTGCGCGACCGGGAACTCAGCCCCAATGCGGCTAGTTTAGGTTTTAGTGATCAATCCCGGCAAATAGCCACCGAGTTTATTGCCTACATGTATGGCAGAATGGCCCGGTATGACGGGAAATATTCCGCGCATGATTACGGCCTTAATGCAGAACAAATGCAAGTGGTGCAAAAGACGTTGGCAGACGATGTGCTCAACCTGACCCCGGTTACGGCCTACAAAACGGAATGGAGCGCACAACACAAACAATACGTGGTTAAATATCCGTACGAAACCTACCAAGAAGAAGATTATAGAAATTCAGGCCATAATGCCTATTACTCGGACAGAGACAGACCGATATGTCTTGCAGACGGTACTACGATCAATAACTCGCCGCGAATTGTATATGTTTTCTTGTCGCCCGATATTAACCCGCGCAAAGTACAAGCGGAACAAGAGGCCGTTGTCAACCGGCTTATGTTGGAAGTAGCGTTCTGGATCGTGGCCGACGGTATCTTTCAGTTCGTTTTCAGAGCTTTAAGATATACTTTTACCGCCGTCAAATGGACGCCGACGGCTTTAAAAGCCGCCACGCGGGGCAGCAAGTTATCTTTTGAGAGCCGCGTTGGCCGTTTTATCAGCAAATTACGGCAAGGTATCAATTACAGCAAACCCGGTGTCAAGCGGACCTTATCACGGGCAGGAGTAGAAGTTACTAATACAGCCCGCACTACGCAAAAAGCTTTCGTCTCCGCCAAGGAAGGCGCTGAAATGGCTGTTAAGAGCGCAGAGGAACTGTTTGCGGAGTTGGGGCAAATCTCGCAACAAGTAGGCAAGGCCTCCGCCCGGGAAGTGGCACAAGGGCTATCCAGAGCTACCGAACAAATACTGCAAACAACTCGGAACTCTACCCAAGTTGCCAAGAAATTGGCCCCGAAAATGAAAGAGATTCCTTCGTTGGCTAAAGCCGAAGAGGCCGCTGCTGCAGCCGAAAGGAATGTGACCTTAGCCCAAAATGCCAGGGACGCGGCCCAAGGTACGCGCGAGTTGGCCCAAGCCGAAAAAGCACTACGTCAAGCCGAGCTGGCCTATAACGAGGCCCGCGCAACGGCGGCAGCCGCACGGGCCCAAGAAGCACAGCGCTTGGCCCAACAAGCCCGCGAAATGGCGCAGGCCGCTAAAACGCCGGAAGAATTAACTAAAGCAGCCGAAATGGCCACAAGAGCGGCTGAAGAATCTCAAAAAGCGGCTAAAGAACTACTTGAAGTGGCCCAAAAAGCCGGGGACCTGCACGTTGCCCCGGGAAACCCGGTTACTGTTGAAGTAGATACTCCGGTAACCCGTGCCGGATCAACGCCAACCGGCAGACGGTTAGACGGCCAAGGCGGTTTTTCTGACTGGGTATCTCGTCGTTGGAATAACCTGTTTGGCAGGAACCCGGACATCAGTTCCTTCCATATCAATGCGGCACGGCCGGGTTTTGAAAGAACGTCTTTTGACCTGGGGGCCGAAGCGTTAGGATTCACGCGCGGTGTTAACACTACGTTGGACCGCGCCCGTTTCTTACGCTATATCCAACGCGGCCCGCAGAATGGATTGGGCGTATCCTTGTCCCCCATGAAATGGATGGACCTCTTGCGCGTTGGCACAGAAGCATCTGTATTAAACGCTACCGGCCGTGCTTTTCAAAGAGATCTGGCAGGTAGCAGCTTAAGTTCCGGTCTGGGCGGGAAAATGGCCCGGGAAGCCGGAATCCCCAGAGCCGCTTTATCCGACGGAACAGAAACACTGCTCTTAGGCAGCAGCGAACCGATTGCAGGCAAATCGTTTAGCGAAGCGGCAGCCGCCGCCCAACGAAACGCGGCCGAGCAATTGCTCCGTACACCTCCGACCCATTTTAAATACTGGAAACATACCCCGGATGGATGGGTGGAAATTTCGTCGCAGGAATTTTCCGACTTGACCATGCAAATCCAACGGGAAAATTTAACAGCGGCCGCCCGCGGCGGTGCTACTATTGAGGCCGAAACTGTACCGGACTTTTATGAGATCTTGGGTGTTCCGCGTGATGCCACATACGAACAAATGAAAAAGGCTTACCGCCAAGCAGCAATGAACACTCACCCAGACCGCTTAGCCGGTTTGCCCGAAGCAGAACAGAAAATGCTTGAAGAACGCTTTAAACAACAAGCAACCGCTTGGGAGGCCCTTGGCTACGAAAATGCCACGAAGGTCAAGTATAACGGCAAGATATACACCCGTACCCAATACGATGCTTTGTTAGAACAACAAGCCGTCACCCCAACCGGCTCGCTGATTCCTTCGCCGGAAGGTGATTTCTTGGCCATTACGCCTAACGCGGATGCCGCTGTATCGGGCCATATGACCGGCGGACTCGGTCAAACCGTGGGCGGCAGAAGCTATCGCTTACGCTCGGACAGAGGACCTGTGGCCAACGGCGGTTTCGGATTTAACGAAAAAACATTCGGAAACGAACTGTGGATCAATGATTTTGCCAAACGCCTCTACGAAACCGGCGGTTTCGGCGCGGCGGGAGTAGGGCCGGTATTTACCAATCTCCCGCTGGTCCGTAAGGCAATAGGCAACTTCATCTTCTTTACAGGGTGGGAAGTGTTGGACCGCTTTGCATACGGTATACAAACCGAAGGAATTATGTACAACCGGGCTATTGATGCTTATAACGCAGAACTGGACCGCTACCCCAACGCGTTTAACGAGCACGACCACTTGCCTTCCACCGAAGAGCAAACGCCGAATCCGATGCTGCGTTTGAGCTCCTTGTTCAAAGCAGGGACGGATCCGGAAGCCCATGCCGGCTCTTTTATGTTTGGTACTGCAGGCATGTTAATCGCATTTGCTCGCGGACAAGAATTTATTTCCACCCAGCAAAAAACACAGATTAGTTTCGGGGCAGACAACAGCGTGTATAACCAAGCGCTGACCAATCAAATGATTTATTCGTTGCGCGACACCCTTGACACCAAACGCGCACAATACACAGCATTTGAACCGCGCACCGCGGAGCTAACCCGGGGGAAAACGGACATCCTCGCCCAACTTAACGAATTGGAAGAACTGGTGGACCGGTACGTTGCTATCCATAAAAAGGGAAGCAACAAAGAGAGAAAAGAATTGCTGGACCAAATAAAGAAACTGAATGAACACCTGCAAACAGAAGAACAAACTTTCGCCTTGCACGTGCAAGAAGATGCTACCCGTAATCAAACGGCTTTGCAGTGGACTGCCGCACGCCAATCGTTTGAAGATGCGTCGGCGGTTACCAACCCGCTAGCCAAAGAAGCTCAGGCCGTCTTGGAACAGATGAAACGGTTGCAGCCCCGTTTGGATAAAATTTTAGCAAACGGACAGCCGTGGGAAAAACAACAAAAACAACTTGAAACGAAAGTTTATAACGACAAAGCTTACATAGCAGCTCTAGAGGCATACGAGTATGCCGCTTGGCGGTTAGAGTTGTCCAACCTGCACCAAGAGGTAACGGACCAAGGCGGCAAGTATCCGCAAGAAGCGCAAGCAATGCGTGAGGAATTGAACAAGTTAAAAACCAAACTGAACGAAATTATTGCCGGCAAAGAGCCGCTAGAGCAAAAGAGAAAGAAAGTGGAACAACTCTTTAAAGATCCGGCTTTCGTTAAAGCAAGACAGGCCTGGTTGCTTAAAGTCAACATTCCGACTCTGCAAACCGGTTTGGCCAATGCACGTGCATCCTTTCAACAAGAGTTAGATGCACAAGAATTTGATACGTGGAATCGGCTAGCCGACGTTTACACAAAAGAGCTCTTTGACAACAACTTTGCTCTGCTGTGGCAAGAAACGGTAACGGGGACGGACCTCTCGCAATCGCGCCAACAAAATTGGCAAAACATATTAGCGATACGTAGCCAACTGCCCACCGACTACCGGCCGGCCTTGCGCGATATCGTAGCCGATTACGACGCGCTCAACCAACGCCTGCAAGCACTAGCCTCTAACGAGGAAGGCACTGACGAGGAACGTTACCAAGAAATGCTCCAAATACAAAAAGAAATAGAGCAATTACACAACGGAAAAGTAGCGGACCTGAATGCCCTTTACGTTACGAATGCATTTGCTACACAGGAAAATAACTTGAACCGCGCAGCGCGTGAATTCTTTGATATCTCCGTTGATCCTACGGCACCGGAAGCAGACCGCCAAGAAGCGGATCGCCAACTGGATTTGATCAAACAAAAACGCGAAGCATTACAGGTAGCTGCCTCCCAAAAAACGCGCGAAGACCGGGAGCTTTGGCTCTCTTTCTGGTTGCAAAACCCGACGTTGTTTGTGGCAGACCAAAAGGCCAAAAACCAGTGGGTCACCAACCTGGCGGAGGACTTACGCTATTGGCACGACAACGAGGCGTTATATTCCCAGCAAACCGCCGGGCAACAAAGCACGTTGGCCTTTGTGCTAAGCACTCCACCCGACGGAAAAAACGTTGCCCCGGCCCATGCGGGTCAACAACAACTTTTGCAAGAACGGTTGGATGCACTGGCTAAATTGCAAAAACAAGGCACGCTGTCCAACGAACAGTGCGTAGCCGCTTGGTCAGAATTGCAACAGTATAAAAACAACTGGAACAACCCCGTACAGTGGCCGATCTTTGCAAGCACTCCGCAAGCGCAACAAAATGCAAACGCCTGGTTCAAGTACGCTAGCATTACCGGAGACCCCTCCTCGGGCAGTTGGATGGACGACATCTATAATTCTCCGTTTGCCACCCAGTTGGAGGGAACCATTGCGGCGCTGGCAGATATTGAGGAGCAAAACGCCTTCCTGCGCGAGTTAAACACCATCCGGCTGGAGGCCCTCGGAAAAATGGCGGCTCTGTTAAACCAGTGTCTGTACGATTTGGAAGAAATCTGGTCTGATAAAACCTTGTCCGTAGACAAACGTGCGGAAAAAGCAGGGATCCTGTTGTTTAAAAAATTAGGGAAGGCCAAGGGCGTCGGCATGTTTGACACTCCGGCCCTGGCGATAATCAGAGACTATAATGATACGCTGAACGAACTTAACACGCGTATTACTATGAACGCAGCGTCCGCGCGACAAAAAACTGATCATTCGGAAGAATTAACACCGGACGAAAACCCATCCGGCTCAACAGGAGCTTACTAATCATAAACAAAAAAAGACCAACCCCCGGTTGCCGCCGGGGGTTGGTGCTTTATAACAAACTTAATGCAAACCGCATTTACAAACGTGGTCTTTGTGAAAAATTTCCAAACTCTCTTTTTCAAGCGGTTTATATTCGCCGGTACGGCGGATGAGTTCGTCAAAATCAATGGTGCTCGCCGGAAACATCGGCCCTTCCACACACGCAAAACGCACTTTGCCCTCCACCGTTACGCGGCAACAACCGCACATGCCCGTACCGTCTAACATAATCGGGTTTAAACTGGCGTAGGGCTTAATGGAAAGTTTATCCATCAGCCGCGCGGTAAATTTCATCATGGGTATCGGCCCGATAATAAATCCGGCATCTATTTTTTCGCCGTTGTCGTGCAACTGTTGGATAGCGTCTGTTACCATGCCTTTCATGCCGTGTGAGCCGTCGTCGGTAGCGCAAACGGTTTTATCACACAGCGCGGTCATTTCGTTTTCCAAAATTAGTAGTTCTTTGGTGCGCGCACCGAGTACGGCTATTACGCGGTTGCCGGCTTCTTTTAACGCGCGGGCAATCGGATACACTTCGGCAATTCCCACGCCGCCGCCGACTACCGCCACCGTGCCGTAATTTTTAATTTCCACCGGCGTGCCCAGCGGCCCGGCCACGTTCAAAAATCGCTCGCCTTGGTTAAGCGAATTAAATAAAGCGGTAGATTTGCCGATCGCTTGAATAATAACGGTAATCGTGCCTTTTTCCTTGTCCCAATCAACCAGCGTCACCGGTACGCGCTCGCCGCCTTCGCGCCCGCGCAAAATGACAAACTGCCCGGCCTTTGCCGAGCGCGCGATCAGTGGTTTGTAAATCACAAATTTAACAACGGCACTATTTAAAGATTCTTTAACTAAAATTGTATTTTCTTGCATATTATTTTCCCCCGTTTAGATACTTGTTAATGCGGCGCGCGGCTTCAATGCCGTCTTTCATGGCCAGTAGTACCGTTGCACCGCCGCGGATAATATCGCCCCCCGCATACACACCGGGAATAGAAGTCTTGCCTTGTTCGTCTAAAGAGAGCACCCCGCGCTCGGTGGTTTTTAACTGCGGCGTGGTTTTGGCGATAATCGGGTTCGGACGTTGACCGATAGCCACGATGACCGTATCGGCGGGCAAAATAAATTCAGAGCCGGAAATTTCCACCGGGCGGCGGCGTCCTTTAGCGTCGGGCTCGCCCAGTTCGTTGCGGGTACATTTAATGCCGGTAACGTGCCCTGTTTCGTCTTGCAAAATCTCTTTGGGGGTGATGAGGTAATCAAATTGCACGCCTTCTTCCTGGGCGTGTAATACCTCGGCCGCGCGGGCGGGCATTTCGGCCGCACTTCGGCGGTAAGCCACCGTTACCGTGTCGGGCCCTAAGCGCATCGCACAGCGCGCGGCATCCATGGCACTGTTTCCCCCGCCGAGGACGACCACGTGTTTGCCGATACGAATTGGCGTATCGGTTTGCGGAAATTTATACGCTTGCATTAAATTGACGCGCGTTAAAAATTCGTTGGCGCTATATACCCCAACGGCACTTTCGCCCGGTATACCCAGCATGGTGGGAAGCCCCGCCCCGCTACCTATATACACGGCATCAAATTCTTTGAGTAAATCTTCCACAGTTTCGCTTGCACCGACGAGCACGTCGGTTTGAAATTTTACGCCCATTGACTTGACGGTTTCAATTTCTTTATCAATTACTTCGCGCGGCAAGCGGAAAGACGGTATCCCGTAACGAAGCACGCCGCCAAACGCATGGAGCGCCTCAAAAACAGTTACCTCGTGCCCGGCGCGCGCGAGTTCCGCCGCTGCCGCAATAGACGACGGGCCGGATCCGATACACGCCACTTTTTTGCCGGTTTTTTTCGCGCAGACGGGCGTTTTTAAAAGGCCCTCTCGGCGCGCGGTATCGGCGGTATATCTTTCCAACATGCCAATGTTGACCGCGCCGAATTTTTCTTTTAATACGCAGTTGCCCTCACAATGTTTTTCTTGCGGACAGACGCGCCCACAGATAGCGGGGAGCAAACTGGTTTCCATGATTTTGCTAATCGCACCGCCGACGTTGCCGTCTTTAAGTAGTGCGATAAACGCCGGGATTTGTACCCCTACTGGGCAGTTGGCTTGGCAACGCGCGTTTTGGCAGTGCAAACAACGGTTGGCCTCGGCCAAAGCTTCTTCCTTGGTAAAAATTTGGGCGACTTCTTCAAAATTCTTCTTACGAACGGCGGGATCTAATTGTTTACCGTTTTGACGCGGAGCGGACGGATTAGGCATGATAAATTCCTCTCTCTTTTGGACTGGAAAAAATAATCTTTTGTTGTATAATATCTATATAACATTATACAAACTAAAGGAGGGGGATTATGTGCAACAGGACTGCTGAAACCGGACTGGCCGCATTTTTACTCGGTGCCGTAACGGGCATTGCGCTTGGTGTGCTTTTTGCACCTGCTAAAGGTGAAACCACCCGGCGCAAATTGAAACGCTGGGCCGAAGAAAATTACGAAGAACAAAAGGACTTCGTTTTGGAACACGCCGAAAATGCACGCGGAAAATTTGCAGACCGCGTAGATAGCGCGCGCGAAAAAATTGCCGAAGGCAAAGAACGCGTGATGAAAGAATGGAACAAACGCAAAGAAGAAATTGCGGCTAAATTCCGCAAAGACGAAGAAGAGAAATAATTTCTCTGAAATATACAAATTCCCGCAAAAGAATATCTTTTGCGGGAATTTTTTTGTCTTTCCGGCAAACTCCTCAGAATAAAGAGAGTGCCGTTTGTCGTTTTCCCGCCCCTTTAGTGCTGTTTATAAAAAGCGCCAAATCGGAAAAGAAAATTTACATGTTTGAGCGAAGCGAGTTTGTAAATTTTCCCGATTTGTCTGCTTTTTATGGCAACCCTGCGGGCCGCCCCCTAGGCGGCACTCTTTTGCTAGCTTTTCTGGTGCCAGAAAAGCGAAAAGGGGGTTGACAAATCAAAAAAAAAAACGATAATAAAGGGACGGAAAAAACAACAAAGGAGCAACAAACATGAAAAACATAAATAAAAATTTGTCATTCCCGAGATTTGTTGTCGGGAATCTTCCTCTTTCTAAGTCGTTATTAAAAGAGGAAAAACAACGCTTTTTTAATGGGAAGGTGGAAGATCCCCGACAGAAACATTCGGGGATGACACCTAATTTTAACAACAGTGCATTTACACTGATTGAACTTTTAGTCGTTGTCCTCATCATCGGCATACTCGCCGCGGTGGCATTGCCGCAATATCAAAAAGCAGTGGAAAAATCACGCGCGGCGCAAGTGTTGCCGTTATTGAAGTCCGTATATAATGCGGCGGAAGCGTATTATTTGGCAAACGGGAAAGCTGCCTCTTCATTTGATGATCTGAGTGTGGATATCCCGTGGACAGGAACAAGAAAATGGTATGACAATTACGCCTCGCCCGTAAAATCTAATAACGATTGGAGTTTGCAACTGTACTTTGATGCCGCTAAAAAAGAGCCGGCCATCAGTATAGGGCGTCTGACGGGGAAATATAAAGGGGGCGGTTTTATGATATATCTTCAATCAGCCGTCAATGGACTACCCAAAGCAACGCCTGTTTGTGTGGAGCGTCGTACCGACGGAGCGAATTTTACCGAACCAGACGGAAGTTATTGCAAAAACATAATGAAAGGCACGCTAAAATCTACACATAGTACGATGCGTTGGTACACGTTGCCATAGTAAAATTAGCACCTGGTTACGTTTGCAGTTACAGTATTTCCAGCGGGGCGAATTTGAGCATAAACGTCCGTTTTGTGCCGTTACCAAAAACAACCGTAATCTTCGCGCTCTCGCCGGAGCCCGCAATTTGCACAATTTTACCTTGCCCAAATACCCCGTGTTTGACAAGTCCGCCGATAGCAACCCCGTCGGCATTTTTTTCAGCCGGTTTTTCGGGCTCTTTCGGCGCGGGAGGAACGGCACCCGGCACGCGGCGCGGATCAGATAAACTGTAACCGGACGGTTTCGGCGCGGCATACAAAGCGCCCACACTCGGCGTGCGCGCGTAAGAAGAAAAGGAAGAAGACGTATAATCTAAATTTTCATCGTCTTGAATTTCGTACCCGTCTTCATCGTAGCGTTTTTGGAAGCGGCTTTTGCGCGCGTAGCCCTCAAAACCGCCGTCGTAATTATCGCTATACTCACGTTTGCGGCGGGTAAAGCGTTCGTAATTTCCGCCGGAGTAGGAAGAATTCCCCCCCCATGCAAAGCGCGTGCGCGGCGCGGTTTCCTCTACGGCGTTTTCGTCTAATAAACCGCTCTCAAACAAAAAGCGCGACGGTAAATTTTCCTGTAATTGCCCGAACTTGCGGCGCGTTTGCGCGTACGTCAAAAACAGCCGCTTGCGCGCGCGCGTCATGGCTACGTAACAAAGCCGGCGTTCCTCTTCGGTTTCATCCTCGTTATCGCGCCCGAGCGGAAAGAGATTTTCCTCTAAACCCGTTACAAACACATTGTCAAACTCCAACCCTTTGGCTAGGTGGACCGTCATTAAAGTAACTGCACCACCCTCACCGGCTTGTGTTTCGTCGTCGCCGGACAAAAGCGAAATCTCTTGCAAAAAGTCCGCCACGGACGGCTCTTTCTCGCCTTTTTCGCAACGCTCGTCATAATCTTTAACATCACTAACCAATTCCCCCAAGTTTTGCAAGCGCGATTCGGCTTCCGGGTCTTTATCCATTTCCGCTTTGACGGCATCCATATAGCCCGACTCACTTAAGATTTTATTAAAAACATCCGCGGGATCAGTCAACAACATATCCCCGCGCCACTTTTCAAACAGTTGCACCAGTTTGATAGCCGCTTTAACAGCCGCCGAACTTAAGCCCGGCACGTACGCCGCATTTTTGAGAGAATTGTAGAGTGAAATTTTATTTTCTTCCGCATAGGCAAGCAAACGATCCTGTGCGACTTTACCAAGTCCGCGCGTAGGAGCGTTGATAATGCGCAGTAAACTGACGTTGTCATTTGGGTTCACAAGTATGCGTGCATAACACATCATGTCTTTAATTTCTTTACGGTCGTAAAAGCGCATAGCACCAATTAAACGGTACGGAATTTGATATGTTTTAAAAGAATTTTCAAAACTGCGGCTCTGGGCGTTGGTGCGGTAGAAAACGGCAATATCTTTTAAACTCGCCCCTTCCGTTTCCACGAGCGATTTTATGTTTTGGCTAACCCAACGCGCTTCGCGCCCTTCGGTTTCCAATTGGCGCACTTCAATCGGGTCGCCGGAGTCTTTTTCGGTAAACAGGTTTTTCTCTTTGCGTTGTTTGTTTTTGGAAATCAGTTTGTTAGAAGCATCCAAAATTACTTTGGTAGAGCGGTAATTTTGCTCCAGCGTGATAATTTTAGCGTCTTTAAAATCTTTTTCAAACTCCAAAATGTTGCGGATGTTCGCCCCGCGCCACGAGTAAATACTTTGGTCCGGGTCCCCCACGACGCAGAGTTTGCGGTGGACGGCGGCGAGCATTTTGGTAATTAAGTATTGGGTGCGGTTGGTGTCCTGGTACTCGTCCACCAAAATATATTGAAAAAACGATTGGTAGTAGTTGCGGATATCCTCGTGGTCGCGCAGTAATACGGCGGTTTTGACGAGTAGGTCGCCAAAGTCTAGCGCCCCGGCCTCTTTTAATTTTTGCTCGTAGCGGCGGTAAATTTCCGCGACGCGAATTTTACCGTCCAACCCCGACGCGGTGGCCGATTGCATCATCGTATCGGGCGAAATCATATCGTCCTTGGCGCGCGAAATAATACCGACAATTTGGTTGACTTCTTTTTTGGGTTCTTTAACGCCCATTTGCTCAAGCAGCAAAGTAACGACCTTTTTTTGGTCGTTATCGTCGTAAATGGCAAAATCTTTAGAAAGGTTTAACACGCCCGCGTGTTGGCGCAAAATGCGCACGCCGAACGAGTGAAACGTGTGGATCCACACGCGCCGCGCGTTGCCGGGAACAAGTTGTTCCACACGCTCGCGCATTTCTCCGGCGGCTTTGTTGGTAAACGTAACCGCCAAAATGCGCGACGGATTGTAGCCGTCTGCGATCAGTTTGGCGATTTTGGTGGTGAGCGTTTTGGTTTTTCCCGTTCCCGCGCCGGCCACAATCAGGCACGGGCCGCCGTCGTAATTAACAGCGGAAAGTTGCTGTGGGTTAAGAGAATTTAACGCTTCTTGTAAGGTCATTTTAATTTCAGTTGGACAAACGTTTCAATGTGCTCGCTGTGCGGGAAAAAGTCAAACGCTTCTACGTGTAAGATTTCGTAATGTTGCGTTAAAATTTTTAGGTCGTTAGCCAGCGTAACCGGGTTACACGAAATATAAAGCACGTTTTCTACGCCACTCTCGGCCACCGCCTTGGCGGCTTTGGGGTGCATACCGCCGCGCGGCGGATCTAAAATAATCAGCGCGTCCTTTTTCTCAATCGGTTGCTGTTTAACAAAATCTTCCACTTTGGCGCAGAAAAATTGTACGTTTTTTACGTTGTTAATTTTGGCGTTTTCAATACCGTTGTAAATCGCGGGTGCAACGGACTCCACACAAATACTTTTCTCGCACAAGTCGGCACACGAGAGTGAAAAACTACCCGCACCGCCGTACAAATCATAAATTTTCTTGGGGGCGAGTTTTTTAACAAACCCGCGCACGCGGCTATACATTTTTTGTGCCGTTTTCGTGTTCGTCTGAAAAAACGATTGCGGCGAAAGTTTAAAAATCACTTCGCGCTCTTTTTCGCCGTTTTCGTTTGTTAAAATAATTTTTTCAAAAATATGGTCTTTGCCTTTGAGTACACGCAAGCTCTCCGGCGCGGCGGTGTCGGCAAGACCCGTGTTCACAGCGGCCATAATGTTGGCGTTTGGTAAAACGCTTTCCACCGCTTGCACAAAGGTTTTTTCGTTAAAATCGTCCGTTACAAATAAAACGACAATTTGCTCGCCGGTGTTTTTCCCTTCGCGCACCAATAGATGCCGCAACACGCCCGTATGTTTGCGCGTGTCATAATACGGCAAATTTTCCGCCGCCGCCCACGCACGGAGTGCGTTTAACAAAGGCACAAGTTTATCGCTAAACAAAAGGCACTCGCTGATTTCCACCGCCCTATCAAAACGGCCTTTATATTTAAAACCGAGTGCTTGTTCAAACTCCAACGGGCGGGTTTTGTTGGCGGGGTCTTTTTTGTTGTAATCTTCGCGCCATTTGACTTGGTGGCAAAAGCCGAGTTCTACCTTGTTGCGGAAATAAAACGGGTTGTCGGTTTGGGTAACGGGGATTTCCCGCGTCCAAAATTCGCGCAGAGTTTCTTGCAACTTGGCTTGTTTTCTGGCCACTTGCTCGTCGTAAGATAAGTTGAGCAGTGCGCACCCGCCGCACACGCCGAAATGTTTACACGTTTGGTTAGGCATTGATTTTAAACAGGCAAACGTCGCCGTCCTTTACAATATAATCTTTGCCTTCCGAGCGTATCAAACCGTGCTCGCGCAAAGATTTTTCGTCGCCGTATTTGACAAGGTCGTCAAACGTATAGACGTCCGCGCGGATAAAACCTTTTTCAAAATCGCTGTGAATTTTGCCCGCCGCTTGCGGTGCCGTACAGCCGACGGGAATTAACCAACTGCGCACTTCTACTTCCGGTCCGGCGGTAAAATACGTGCAAAGATTTAATAACTTCATCCCCTCGCGCACTACTTTTTCAAGCCCCGTGTAATCGCTGCCCGTTTCGGCGAGGAACGCGTGTTTTTCTTCTTCTGAAAATTCGGCAATGTCGGCCTCAAATTTTACGCACAACTCCACAAAACCCGCGCCGTTTTCTTTAGCGTACTTAGCCACTTTGGCGGCATTTGCCTCGTTGCGTTTTTCGCTGTTGTTGCCGACGTACAAAACCGGTTTGGCCGTTAAAAATTGATATTCTTTTAATTCTTCCGGCTCTAAACCTAAAGACGAAACGGGCTTGCCGTTTTCCAACGCGGCTTTAATTTCTTTCATGCGCTCAAACGCGGCTACGGCATCTTTTTTGCCGGACTTGGCGTTGCTGCCCAGGCGGTCGCAAATTTTAGTGGCACTTTCCAAATCGGCGAGCATGAGTTCGGTGTTGATGACTTCAATATCACGCAACGGGTCCACGGAGTTCATCACGTGCGTGACGTTTTCGTCTTCAAAAAGCCGCACGACGTGAATAATAGCGTCCACTTCGCGGATGTTGGCTAAAAATTTGTTTCCTAACCCTTCGCCTTGGCTGGCGCCTTTGACGATACCGGCAATATCTACAAATTTAATAAACGCAGCGGTTTTCTTGGGCGGTTTAAACATTTCAAAAAGTTTATCTAACCGCTTATCCGGTATCGGCACAATGCCGACGTTGGGCTCAATGGTGCAAAACGGATAGTTGC
This sequence comes from Candidatus Avelusimicrobium caledoniensis, assembly GCF_902756455.1. Taxonomy (NCBI): domain Bacteria; kingdom Pseudomonadati; phylum Elusimicrobiota; class Elusimicrobia; order Elusimicrobiales; family Elusimicrobiaceae; genus Candidatus Avelusimicrobium; species Candidatus Avelusimicrobium caledoniensis. Next base: position 29,408 of record NZ_CACVRB010000013.1, read on the forward strand.
TTGCTTCCGCACCCGCGCAGGTTAGCGCGTTAAACAAAGTAGATTTGCCCACATTAGGCAGACCGACGATACCGATTTCCATGAGAAAACTCCTTGGGAAGAAAAATACTAAAAAACTATATAGATATTTTAGCATTTTAACCGGGCCGCTGTATGAAACGAAAAATTTATATAATGACGGTGTACACGGAGAAGATATGTCTTTACAGAAAAAACTGAACACTTGGAAAGAACAACAATTTATCACCGCCGAACAATGCGAAAAAATCGCGGCTTTTGAACGTCAACGCGCCGCGCGCACGTTTGGCCGCTCGGCTTTTATCATTGCCGGACTGCTGATCGGGTTGGGTCTTTGTTTGATAGTGGCTTCTAATTGGCACGCGCTGGGCCCCGTGATTAAATTGGCGGGCGATTTTGCCCTGTTGGGCGGTTTATTTTATACGACGTTTTGGTGCATTACCCACGAGCGTAAAGGGCTTACCGAATTATTTACCATATTGTCTTTTTTAATGATCGGCGCCACGATCGGGCTTATTGGGCAGACGTTTCATTTAGACGGCGGATGGCACTCTTTTGCCACCGCGTGGGCACTGTTGGGGTTGCCGTTTGTGGTGGTCAGCCGGGCCCTGTTTTTTAACGTAGGGTGGTTGTGTTTATTTTTCAGTCTTTTTAATAACGGATGGTGGGAGAAAATTTTTGATTTTCTCTTTGACTCCTTTAATACCGGCACGGTAAGCGCAGTCCTTTGTTTGTGTTTGTTAAGTTATGCCGGCAAAAAATTAGACGAAACCGCCCACCCGTACACGCTGTTTCCCAAGGCCTTTGAAAAACTGGCTATGTGGCTGGCGTATCTGAGTATTTTTGGTATCGGGCTACGTTGGGGCACTAGCGGTTGGAACCACCATTTAGGCACTACCTTGCTTGCCAACCTCGTCGTGTTTGCGTTTTTGGCGGGGCGGATGTTTTTGGCCATACAAACGCAAAATATGATTTCTTTCCGCCGTAACGCTATTTTAACGGAAATTTATATTTTTATACTTTTTGCCAGCCACTTGAGCAATTTGTTTATGTCCGGCGTCGGGTTTATTTTCGGCGGGTTAGCCGTGTTAGCCCTGATTTATGTTTTCAAGCACACGTCTTTATACATTAAAAATATGGAGGCCTTTAAATGAAAACAAAAATTTTAGCCGTCTGTTTTACACTCCCTTTTGTGTGTTTAGTGGTTTGGACCTTGTGCCTGACGTGGCAACGCAACCACGGCACGGATGTAAAAGTAGCCGTTATGGGCTATGATCCGCGCGATTTACTTTCCGGCCATTATATTCAATACCAAATTGATTGGGCCAAAACCGATTGTACGCAATTTGAAAATAATATCTGCCCGAAGGAAAATTTCTGCCGCGAAGGCCGCTGGGGGCGGCAATGCCGTTTCTACGTGCCGGAAGAATATGCTAAACAATTAGATGAACTTTTCCGCAAGCGCAACAACCCGCAAACCACTTTTGAAGTGATTTATTCCTACACGCCGGGGCAAGGAGCGATGGCCAAAGAGTTACTTATCGGCGGAAAAAATTGGCGTGAAAGCGTGCGGTAGGGAACCCCCCAACCCAACGCATTGATTTCCATAAAGACCCCAAAGAAAATTGCTGAAAAGCTTGTAAGACGTCCTTTTTAAGGGGCTCGTTTAAGGCCTAGGGCAACACATAAATCGTACATGCGCCAATGGTACAATCGTCCGAATCTGAAGGATTTGTTCCACCCAAATTTTTACACAGCAAGTTGGCGGTCTTGTCACCTTGTTTAGCGTAGCATTTTTTCTTGCCGGCCAATGTGGAATTGATATTGTCATAATAGGACACCCATGTATTGGTATTAGTTTTGTTTTGTATATAAACGTAAAGCGGGGCCTGTAAGGAAATACGGACACCGCTGGGCAATTTAATCTGAGAATTTGTCGGAGTGGTACCCGGAAACGAAATGTCTAAATCTTCCACAACCGTAGTATAACTGCCATTTGCCAAACGATACCGCTCTTGCGCTAACTTTATATTTTGGGCAACGGTTATTGCTTCTGTCATACGTGCTTTTTCCACCGCCAGTGTATACTGCGGCAGAGCTACCGCGGCAAGTATGCCGATGATAAGAACAACGACAAGTAATTCAATAAGCGTAAATGCTTGTTTGTTTTTCATACAACCTCCTTTTTATCATTAAATAAAATGTAGCAAAAAAAAAAACGATGTCAATAGGCAATTTTTTACCGACGATTAAATGTAGGTCAGGCTACGCCTGACAGAAAAAATTCCTTATTTATGTTGGGTTAACACCCAACCTATAAGAGCTGCAACGAAAGAGA